>NZ_FNCU01000013.1:0-201401 GCF_900099855.1 Bradyrhizobium sp. Rc2d
CGGTCCCCTTGCTCGAGCACCTGCGAGACCGCTTCCCGAGCCTCCAACATGTCTTTGCCGATCGGGTTTACCGCGGCAAACAGCTTACCAACGCGCTGTCCCACTGTGGACCGTGGACAATCGAAATCGTCCAGCGACCACCGGGGGTCAAGGGCTTCCAGCTCCTGCCCAAACGTTGGGTGGTCGAACGCACCTTTGCGTGGCTCGGTCGCTGCCGACGCCTCACCAGAGACTTTGAAGGCTCGGCCGCGACAGAGCTTGCCTGGCTTCATGTTGCCCATCTCAGGCTGCTGACAAGACGCCTCGCTGCACCCTAAAAAGCTCGCCGCCCTTTTTGAGTCAGGCTCTAAGGCGCCCCCCGAATCCCTAGGCAAGAGATTTGGGCATCGGCCTGGGGCATTCTTCGGGGACACGTCGGAACTGGTCGGGGCAGCTGGATTCGAACCAACGACCTGCAGTACCCAAAACTGCCGCGCTACCAGGCTGCGCTATACCCCGAATGTCCGGCGAGCCCCGTCGATACACGCTTCCCGGCGCGTCAGCAAGGCGCCAATGACGCCGTTCCAGGGCGCCTATTTGCTGCCGAACAGCGGGTGGGCGACCCGGTCGCCGGGGCGGATGCCGTATTTCTGCGCCGTTCCCGCCACCACCTCCAGAACGGCCCGGGCCGGGCCCTGGGACGAGATGATCTTGGTCGACATCGGCTCGGTGTTTTCGGCGATGCGCAGGATGCGGCCGTCGGCGCGGATGAAGATCATGTCGAGCGAGACGTAGGTGTTCTTCATCCACATCGACACTTCCTGCTCGGGATTGAAGTCGAACAGCATGCCTTTGCCGTCGGCCAGCTCCTTGCGGTACATCAGGCCGGTCTGCTTCTCCTGCTCGGTCGTCGCCAGCTCGACCGAGAACACCTGCACGCCGTTCCTGGTGACGATCTCGAGCGGCTGGAAGCTCGCGGCGCGAACAGATCCGATTGCGACTGCCATGCCGGCAACGACGAGGATGGCGGCAAGCCAGCCCTTCGCAACGGACCAGACGGCCTTTCGATCAGAATTCATGGGGGCACTCGCGGCGTGGGACTGGAACAGTCCTTACGCAACGGTCGTCGGAAAAGCCAGAGGCGCGCTGGCTGACCGGCGCGCCTCTGCTCACGATTGCGGGAATGGGGTGCCTTAGTGCGACTGCAAGCCCGGCGACCCGGTCTCGGGATGGATCTCGGCCGCCATCATTCCCTTGGAGCCGGGCCCGAACCGGACCAGCACATATTGGCCGGGGCGCAGCTCAGTCATGCCGAAGCGGCGCAGTGTCTCCATGTGCACGAAGATGTCGGGCGTGCCCTCGCCGCAGGTCAGGAAGCCGAAGCCGCGCAGCCGGTTGAACCATTTGACCTGGGCCCGCTCCAGGCCGCTGGTCGGCGTGACCGTGACGTGGGTGCGCGGCGGCAGCATCTGCGCCGGATGAATCGCGGTGGATTCGTCCATCGAGACCACGCGGAATGCCTGATAGCCCTTGGTGCGCTGGACGCACTCAACGACGATGCGGGCGCCCTCGTAAGCAGTCTGGAAGCCGTCGCGCCTGAGTACGGTGACGTGCAGCAGCACGTCGGGCCAGCCATTGTCGGGCACGATGAAGCCGTAGCCCTTTGAGGCGTCGAACCATTTGATGACGCCGTGAACCTCGACGAGGTTGGCGCTGCCCTCACCCAGTCCGGTGAAGGGGCTGAGCGCGCTGTCGCGACCGCTGCCGTGCTCGCCCACGGGAACTCCGACCTTCTTGGACTCAAATCCGTCCGACGACCCCATAACCCCGGACCCCACACTGCCATGCAACCCGCCACTTTGGCGGCGCTCGAATCACGCGTCTTAAGAGAATGTTCTCAATTCGACGCGACGCGAATCTTTCGACTCAAAAGATAACACTCCCGGTTGCGAGGCATAGACAAAAAAGAGATTCGCCGGAACCTATGAACAGCTTGCACAGCCGCGAATCAAATTGATGCCTCAATTGCCGGCAAAGGGCCCGAGCGCTTCGCCGATGTCGTGATGGATCACGAGGTCGGCGATGTCGTCCTGCTCGGTGGGCTCGCGATTGATGATCACAAGACGTGCGCCGGCGTTCTTCGCCATCATCGGAAAGCCCGCCGCCGGCCACACCACCAGCGAGGAACCGATCGCGATGAAGAGGTCGCAGGCTTGCGATAGCGCAGCTGCGCGCTGCATTTCATCTTCGGGCATCATCTGGCCGAACGAAATCGTGGCGGTCTTCACCGGCTCGTCGCACATGGTGCAATTGGGCGCGGCGCCCTCCTCGTCGAAACGGCGCTTCACCCAGTCGAGTTGATAGGCCTGCCCGCATCCGATACATCGCGCATAAGTAGTATTTCCGTGAAGTTCAATCACGTGCTCGGCGGCCAGCCCCGAGGCCTGGTGCAGATTGTCGATGTTCTGGGTGATGACGGCGGGAACCTTGCCGGCGCGGTAGAGTGAGGCCAAAGCGCGGTGACCGCGGCCCGGCTTTGCCGCCGCGAACACCTCCTCCATCGCAAAGCGCCGGCGCCAGGATTCGTCGCGCGCCTCCTGGCTCGCCACGAACTCGTCGAACGGGATTGGACGGTTGCGCGTCCAGATTCCGCCCGGCGAGCGGAAGTCAGGGATGCCGCATTCGGTCGAGATGCCGGCACCGGTGAACGGCACGATTCGCTTCGCTTCGGCGATCATGTCGCCGAGCCGTTCAACGCCGCTGCGAAGGTCCGATGCTATCACGCGCTGCTCCCGATGTGTTTTGCGCACACTGCAAAGACGCACAAGCGGCAAGATTATTGACGCTCTTATCCACCGTGACGAAAAGAGCGAAGAGAAACAGACTCGGCAATTCCTGCCGCCCATCGCATATCACAATCCTGCAATGCCTCCTCCCCATTGACGCCCCATTCGGGAGCCCCAATGGATGTATCGAATCCGACTCGCAGCGCGATGCGGCGGCAGTGCTCGAGGTCAGTGGAAACAGGTGCGAACAGAGGGGATGGATATGACCGAAGATGAAGAACGCAAAGCTCGCGAAGGCGAGGAGATCGCGACCCGTGTTGCCGCCTTCCGCGCCACCCAGGAGAAGTTCAAGCGCGAGCGCGAGGAATATTTCGTGTCGACACTCGAGAATGCCCGCAAGGTCGAACGTCCCTCGCTCTGGCCGTAGGGCGAGACGTCACGCGCATACGAACGAAAAAAAGCCCGGAGCCTCGCTCCGGGCTTTTCGCTTCTAACTCGCTACCAGTGCCGCCAGTGGTGGTGCCGGTAGTACGGTCCGCCGCCGTAATAGGCGTAGGGACCCGGTCCGTAATAGTAGCCCGGGCCGTCATAATAGCCGTAGCCCGGCCCGTAATAGCCATAGGGATGCGATGCTGCGACCGCGCCCGCCGTGATTGCGCCGGCGGCAAGGCCGAATGCGAGGCCCGGACCGATGCCGCGGCCGCGCGCTTCGGCTGGCGCAGGCGCCGCGACCGCGGTTACGCCGACGGCTGCGACGGTGGCCAGAACTGCCAGTGTCTTCTTCATGATTATCCTCCTTCGCGCGTCTTGCGGGACAACGGCGAGAGCCTGCGATGGTTGCGCGCAGCGCGGAACCGAAAGCGGTCAAAAAAACAGTGAACTCGCGGGAACGAACGCTCGCTGCGCGGATTGACTTCGCAAGTGCGGAAGCCTCCGCCATCCGGGTTGAGGCGACAGCACGAAGACCTCGTCAGCATCCTCCGCGGTGCTGGCGGGGTTTTTTAGTTTCGCGGGAGAGATGCAGCAGACCATAGCGGCTGCCGGCGTGCGCCTTCGGCCGGCAGCCTGATCCTTCGTCGCGGCTCCGAACGACGCTTCTTTTTGTGAGCGTGGAACAAGATTTTCGCGCACACGTTGAAGTCGTCTTCAGGCAGAAGAGGCCCGACATGCCCACGTGGCTCGAAGTCCTGCTCAACCTGTCCGGCTATGCCGGTTTCGTGGCGCTCGCGACGCGCGGCGGCACGTTCCGGGATAGGTCCGCGGACGACCGGATCTGCGGCGAGAAGCGCTAGTTCGCGTGCAGCGCCTGCCCTGCCGTGCGCACCAGCCGATCGGCCTTGACCGCGACACGGGTGTCCTCGGCCTGCGGCCGCAGCGAAAAGCTGATCACCACGAAAGCGAGACAGAAGAGCGTGCCGACGATGGCGACGCGCCGGTAGGTGTGGCGATCGCCTTGATGAAAGGACGGCTCTGAAAATGGCGTCATGACAAAATGGCTTCTTCGCAAAATCGCTTCTTGATTGTCGTTGCCAGACACCTATCCCAAGTAGCGGCAAGCGCAACGTGATTGGGCTTTTAACCTAACCGAATAGGGTTATCGGCTTTCGGACAAGGTTTCGTTAGACGTTGCGCCAAGATCTCGGTGCGCCGCGCGACGACCGCCTTTGTTCCAGCTTCGACTCCCTTTCGTTCGCGAGGAACGAATCGGAATCGAAGAAATCGGCGCGGAGCAACTCTTAACAAGTGGTGTGAGCGCGCGCGGCGAGCGCCCGATCACGTGAGGTCGATCGCTGCGGCACCGACAGTTTGTCTTGGCGCAGCCGCGAGTCGCGGTCGCAACAAACGACTGCCTGCGAAAGCCAGCCGTGACCGACATGTCCCGCATCGATACAGAAGGCACGGCTTGTTCTACATCCGACTCCATTTCGTTCGCAAAGAACGAATCGGAGTCGGAAAAATCAGACGAATGCGAATCCTAACGATCGATGAAAGCGGGCGCCGTAACGTCTTCGGCGCACCGCAAAATTTTCGGCGGCAAAATTTTCGGCGACACGGATTTCGAGGCGACTGTGAACACGATGACGATCTCGCGGCACGGCTCGCACCGAAAGCTGTTGGGTGAGTTTGCCGTCATCGGCTTGGCGCATTGCGGTCACGTCATGCTGCGCGAACGCGTTCCGTCACACCTTCGTTCCGTCACACGTTCGTTTCAAAGGCATCAGCGTCGACGCTCGCCGATCCACTCACGCCGCCCGCTTCGCTTTGCCCTTCTCCGAAAAGCATTCCAGGATCTGGATGCGCAGCTCTTCTGCGGCCGGGCCCTCCAGCTTCCTGAGCTCGTTCCAGAGCCTGATCACTTCGCGCTGTTTCTCGACGGTCATGAATCACCTCCAAGAGAAGATGACTGACTAGAACAAAATGAGAACGACGTGTCCAGCCCCTCCCCCGAAATTCCACAGGGCGTAGCGGCTTGAACCTTTTCCGCGCTGCGCGGCCCCATGGAGGCTGGGGATTTCAGGGCCCAGTCATACGGCAGCGCCGCTTGACGAACATACTCCGTCATCGCAGCGCTGTTGCATTTTGGATTTTCAACCTTACGTTACGAGCATGGTTGGCGGCTAGGCGCTGAAATCCCAACGCCGTCAGCCAAGAGAGCCCCGTGCGAAAGCGCGGGGTTTTTCTTGTCAGCGCCGGCGCCTTAGACGGCGTCCTTGGCCACCTTCAGCGGCGAGGCCTTGACCGACTTGCTCGCCGGCTTGGCCGCAAACTGCATCGGCTCCTTGGTGAAGGGATTGATGCCCATCCGGGCTTCGGTCGCGGGCTTGTTCACCACCGACATCTTGACGAAGCCGGGAATGACGAACTCGCCGGACTCGTTGAGCTCCTTGTAGCCCACCGTCGCCATGTATTCGATCACCGACTTCACGTCGTTCTTCGACAGCTGCGTGCCTTCCGCAATTGCATCGATCAATTGGGTCTTCGTCATCTTCGCCATGTTCTGAATTCCTTTGAAGGGATGCGCGTGCGTAAACTCTGCTGTGGACGCGGCCGGACCGCGGAGGCGCGCTTCTAATTCATGCCAGAGGTCATGAAGTGACCGGGCTTAGAGCCTATCGAGGCCCAAAACGCAAGCAGGGGTTCTCTAGGGTTCCCGACTTCCTGTGAAAGATGTTGCAGCATTTGCCGATTCTTTTTGAACCATTTGCCGCCTGGCGCGTCTTACTTATTGAAGTCCCTAAGCTTCACCCCACCAGAAAGCCCCGCTTCCCCCAGGCGGGGTTTTCGCTTTTGCCGGCCTGGTAGAGCGCCGCGGCTGCTATATGGTCGAAAGGTTTTTCATGGGGGACTCATGAAGGTCGCTATCGTCATCGCCGGCTTGATCGTTGTTGCAATCGCCGCCCTCGTCGCCATCCAGCCAAGCTTCTTGAAGCCAGGGTCCCTGGCACTCGTAAAAAAATCCGACATCTTCGGTTTCTCGCCCGGGATGACATTCGACGAGACCAGCAAGCTCGTCAGTCAACGTCGCTACCTCTGCCGCCAGATCCGGGACTCGTACACCCTCGAATGCGAGATCAATGGCGCCAAGATCACGGTCGATAGTGACGACACCGACGCCAAGCACCCGATCTGGCGTGTCCATGCGGAGTTGAACAATCCGGGGCCGCAGGAAGCCGCCGTCAAATCGATCTCCGACCAGTTCAACGCTCAGCCGATCAAGGTCCACGCGGGGTGGACATGGATCGTCGGCCGTGAGCTCAAGCTGAGCTATGACGGCCTCGCCTTGAACCTCGTGGGCGAAGCCGCGGAGGCCAGGGTTCGCAAAGACGAAGCCAGGCGCTAGGGAGCACGATGAGTCACCTCATCGTGAAACTTGTGACTGGGCACGCCTTGTTGAGACTTCGGTAACCTAACGTCTCCAATCTCGCATCAGTATCGTTGCGTTGGAGTATCCTCACAGTGTTGGATTTTAACGAGCTGCGTGAACTCGCGGCTGATGTGCGCGTTTTTGTCGATATCGCCGAGGACAAGGCCGAAGCGCTGCGAGCCGTCATCGCAGCTTATGACGTCGTGCTCGCGATCTTCCCCTCTGGGGACGGCATGGGCCTCCACGTCATCAAAGGCAAAGAGATCCTGGACAAGATCGCAAACTCGCGGAGCCATGCGATGTACAGCCACACGGCCATCGCGGTCCCCGACCTCGAGCATGCAGAAGTGCTCAAATACCTGACGGCGCCGGTCGAGCAACGGATCGCAGCCTGATCGCAGACGGCGCGGCCTGCATGCTTCGCCAGGCGATGCAAAGCATTGTCCGGAGGCGCCCGCTCCGGCGGGCTCCTCACCATGAGGCTCTGATATCTCGACCGCGACACGCGACCTCATCCTGAGGGCCCGCCATAGGCGGGCGTCTCGAAGGATGGGCTACAGGCGAACGAGCGAAGCCAGCTTCATCGCGAGCCGGAAGGTACTTCGGGAAGTTATCCGCGGAGTCGGTTGAAGATCCGGAGCGGGAGCCGTGATCCCAGCACCATGAGGATCGCGATGGTTGCAACCAGCACATATTTCAGCGGCTGTTGCGACGACGCGAGCGAGCCTTCCCATGTTCACTGGCCGCCCAGCAAATAGACCGTGAAGCCAATCACGATACAGCCAAGCCCGAAGACCGCCGTCACGATTTCGACGACGTTTTCCAGACCGAAGAATCTGACGATGGCGCTCCATGCGGCAGACAGGAGCATCTCCGCGATCGCGCTGAGCAGGCCTTGAAGCATGGCAATAGGTCGCATCGGTCGTCAGCGGGGTTCAACCGCCGTAACCGCTCGGCCTGTCCCGCAGTAGAACCGCCCCTCACCGAACGTCCCCGGCCTTCCGGCTCTCACCAATTGAAACCGGCTTGTTCAGGAAATATTCGCGATTACCGGTCGCAGCTTCCGCGTACTGGTCGATGGCCACGATGATGGCCTGGACGTGGGCATAGCACCACCCTTCCCGCGTCGCTCTTCGGCGAACGTCCTCGAGCGCGGTCAGGAAGGGCGATAGCTCTCTCTCATCGTCGAACCAACGCCTGCTCACCATGTCCTCCCGCCGAGCACCCTGCCCTTGGTCTGGCGCGGCTGCGCGCTCTTCAGCGCGTCCCGCTGCGCGCAAAGACTTTCAATCTTCGCCTCCATCCGCGACAGCAGTGCTTCGGCCGAGGCCGTCCCGACACCCGCCCGCTGCAATTGGAGGATCTCCTTCCTCTGCCTTCCCATCCGGATGCGCATCCGTTCGATCTCCCGCCTGACAACGTCCAGGTCCGGCATGTTCAGCCCCGCGATTTTGAATGTGGTCCATGAGAACAAAAACGGAACGGAAAGTCGAGTCCGACGTTGGATTGAGAAGGAGGAATTGTGCCGCCTGCGCCGCACTTGGGTCGCAACCGCTCAGAACGGATGGCACGCGTGCGAGTGCGCGGGTAGCCCTACCTTCCATCATAGGCAGGGCAATCGCATATGGCATTGGGGAGGCCTGAGCGCGCGCCTCGTCCTTCGAGACGACCGCGGAGCCTGTCATCGGGCCGCGCTTTGCGCGGACCCGGTGGCGGTCTCCTCAGGATGAGGCTAAGCGGCATCGGTGTCCGTTGAATTTGCTGGCGCACACTCCGCCCTCATCCTGAGGAGCCCGCCTCAAGCGGGCGTCTCGAAGGATGGCCGCAGGGAGGTCGCTTTCAAATACGATTGCCCTACCTCCATCGGGAACAGACGATCGCTGCTCGTTCTGACTAAGCTGACCCAAATGCTGGAGGAGCCCGGATGCCGTACTTCACATCCAAGCAGGATCAGGCGCAGCGCACTTACAAGGTGCTTGCCGACGTCTTCTGCGCGATTATGCTCGCAACCTTCTCGATTGTGTTCTTCGGACTGCTCGGCGGCATTGTTGCCTTCGTTCTACTTGAGGCCGGCCTGCTTGCGATCGATTGGCTCTTGCCGAACGAGGACGACGATGCGGCAGGCGTTGTTCGCTAGCGGACTTTCCCGTGGTAGCCCCACGCCGACTTGCTCGAACCCATGTTGCTCGAACCCATGAGGTCGACGAGCACGGTGCAAGTCCGGTCGGCTCCCGCTTGTTGGCCAGCGACCACTATTAGAGGCCTCCGAAAAGGACTCCGAGCACGATCAGGATGGCTCTCGCACACAAAGCCGATGCCAAGCCAGATCGGGCAGTCGGGCTTTGTCAGAACAGATCGCCTATGAGCTTGAGGATGCTGACGATCAGGCCCGAGAGACATGCTGCAGTGCCGAGGTCGGCCAGATAAAGCAACACGTCACGTTCGTCCTCACTCAGTTCTGCCAGTGCCTTGCGCATCTTCCCTCTCCATGGCCTCGATCAGCTCTTCGTCATCGAGAACATCCAGCAGATCATTGATTGTCTTATTGCCGTCGCGAGACCCCGGCTCGACATAGCTCGCCAGAATGGCCTGGGCCTGTTTGACGGCTGCCCTCACGCGATCCGGTTTCACGGCCGGTACTCCACGCACACTGTGGAAGCTAAAACGCAGCTAGGAACGGCGCGTTCCTTTGCTCAGCCCCTTGAATGAGCTGGCGCGCAACAACCCTTCGGATGTGATGTCGCGGTACTCCACGTCAGCGTAGAACGTCGGCTCGACCCAGGTGGCCTTCGGCTTCCTGATGGGCTTGGTGAGCTTGGTTTTGGGGCTGACGACGGTCTCCAGTGCCTTGCGGATCTCCGCGGACTTCGTTCGAGACCAGCCGGTCCCGACCTTGCCCATGTAGCGCAGCTCTTTGCCCTCCTGCTTGCCGAGGTATAGCGCCGCGACGCCGGACGGGTCTTTGACGAATCCGACCACGGGAAATTTCCCGCGCTGGACCGTCTTGATCTTCTGCCAGGCTTCGACCCGGTCCGACCGGTACGGCGCGTCAACCCGCTTCGAGATGATGCCTTCGTAGTTGAGCTTGCTTGCGGCCTCGAACAACGCCTGCCCGTCCCCGACATGGTGCTCGCTGTAGACGATCGGCTTCTCCAGCTTGTGGCTCTCGATCAGCTGCTTCAGCAGCTCTTTGCGGGCAATCTGCGACAAGGTCCGAAGGTCTTGCCCATCGAGCCACAGGAGATCGAAGGCGAAGTACAGCAAGCGATCCTGATCGCCCCTCGCGAGATCGGCCTGCAGCTCGGCGAAACTGGGACGCCCCTCATGGATGACCACGACCTCGCCATCCACGATCGCCTGTCCTGCGATGTCGAAGGCGCCCGCAATGGTGGAAAACTTGTTCGTCCAGTCCAGGCCGGTGCGCGTCAAAGCTCTGCGGTCGTCGCCGTCAATCCGGAGCTGGATGCGGTAGCCGTCGTATTTGATCTCGTGAATCCACTGAGCCCCCGAAGGCGGCTTCATCTTCGGGATCGCCAGCTGCGGGCTGATGAAGCCCGGCATGGGCGCGTCTTCCGGCGCTTTGGCCGGAGGTGCCTTGGTACGCTTCGCCACTGACGCAACTCACGAGAGCCCGCGGTTGGGATGGGCGCTGACGGCGGGCCGTGCACCTGCCTTACTTGCGAGTCGCAACGCCGAGGCGATCGCCACGTTCCGAAATTCTGGCTGAGGTTGAGTGCCCACCCGCGATCTACTAGGACGCGGTCTCCCGCGCGGCCGACTTGACCAGGGAGCCGCGATGCTCGTTGCAGAATCAACTGCTGGGACCTGCGATCGGATTCTTCTCGGAGCTGACAATGATCTCTTGAAGTACTGCTCTAGCAGCCCGAAGATCTGGTGTCTCAAAGCCCTCAGCGAACTGGCCATAGAGCGGACTAAGCAGATCGTGAGCCTCGTCGCGCCGGCGTTGCTCTATCCAAAGTCGTGCAAGGCATGTCGCAGCGCGCAACTCCCAGAGCTTGGCGCCTTGCTGGTGCGCGGTTGCAGCCGCATGCCCGAACTGTGCTTCCGCGGCGGTCGGGTCGGGCCTCGGCAGCCGCAGCATCAACTCGCCTTTTATCCGATGGAGCTCGGCCTCGAACCACCGCTCGCCGGTTTTTTCCACGCGGTCGATCGCTTCGGTAATGAGATCCAAGCCCTCGTTCACGGCGCCGGACCGACCGTGGACCTGAGCAAGCAGGCTTCGGAAATAGGGTACCAGGAAGCCCGCTCCGGTAGCCTGCCACATCGTAAGTCCCTCTCGGATCTGCGCAATACCAGTGTCAAAATCCCCAGCCTCGGCCAGCGTCCAGCCGCGAATGATGATGCCGGCTCCGAGGAAATGTGGGGAATCCTGCTCGGCTGCAAGCGCGATCAGCGCATTCGCCCGATCTCGGGCCTCGTCGTGGTTCTGGCGGAGCTGCGATAGGATGCAGCCGTAAAGCAGCGCATAGCCGAGGGTATTGCGGTGGGACAATTCCGTCGCGTCTCTCAATGCCTGTTCGCTCGTCGCCCGGGCCTGCTCGGGATAGCCAAGTGCGAACAGTCCCCAGGATAGAACGGACAGTCCTGCAACACTTGGATCCTGTGCGAACAGGAAGGCAAGCGACCGATGGGCGGCCCGATCATAGAGAGCGAGCGTCCGCTCTAGATGGGCGCGCGCAGCCACTAACTCGCCACGAAGCAATTCAGCGGTTCCGACGATGCGGTTGCCGATGGTTTCGGCGGCAGCATCGTTCTGTTCCTGAGCGCGGCGGAGTAAATCTTCGCCTGCACTTCGACCAGCCTCGAGCTCCGCCCTCACGACGTGAAAAACCCACTCCCCATAGAGAACAGGGAAAAGCCGCAACGTGTCGCCGAGGCGCTCGCATAAGTCTCGGGCCCGCGCGTTAGCCCGCCCGACCTCCGGTGCGGCCCAGCCCCTCGCAGCCATCAGGGCGACACCGAGGGCGACTTGCAGTTCGAGTTCCCGCCGCCATCTTGCGGCGTCGTCGGGGAGAGCAGAGATCAGTTCGAGACCTTTGGTCAGCTGCGTGATCGCCTCTGCTGTGGCCGAGCGCGCGATCTCTGCTTGTCCCGCCTTCAGCCAATAGTCGATGGCCGGTTCAGCCAGCCCCGCCTCCATGTAATGGTGGGCCAGAAGCTCCGGCTGTGTCTGCACCGTCTCCGGAAGATGCTGCTCAATGGTCGTGGCGATCCGGGCGTGTAAGCGCTGCCGCTTCGGACGCACCAGGGTCGCATAGGCGGCGTCCTGCACGAGCGCATGCTTGAAGCTGTAGGTCGCCTGAGGCGACGTACCGCGCCGGAACACGAGGCCCGAATCGACGAGGTCATCCAGCCCCGCCTGCAGGTCACTCTCCGGGAGCGCCGTCGTCCTCGCGAGCAGTTCATAAGAGAATTCCCGGCCAATCGCGGCCGCGACCTGAGCCACCTCACGAGCGGGGGCCAGCCGGTCAAGCCGGGCCAACAGCGATTCCTGGAGTGTGGTTGGGATTGCCATGGGCTGCAACGGCCCCGCGAGCGCGTAATGGTCGCCCTCATCGCGGAGTAGATTGGTCTCCAGCACAGTCCGCGTCAGCTCCTCGACGAACAGCGGCACGCCGTCGGTCTTCGCGACGATCTGGTCGAGCACCGCAGGCGGCAGCGCCTTGCCGCCGCTCAGCCGCGCGACCATTGCCGCGCCCTGCCGGCGGCTCAACCGGCTGAGGGTCAGCGGGGTCACATGGGCATAGCGCGTCCAGCGCCGCACGAACTCGGGCCGGAAGGTGATGAGGACGAGCACGGGGGCGCCTTGCACTCGGTCGACCAGCAGATCGAGCAACTCGAGCGAGGTCGGATCTGCCCAGTGCACGTCCTCGTACAAGGCGAGGACGGGCCGGCGCATTGCAAGCCCCAACACCTGATCAACAAGTTCGTCAAGCGTCCGCTCCTTCTGCCGATGCGGGCTCATGTCGAGCGGCGGGTAGCGCGCATCCGTCTCCAGCGACAGCAATGCCGCGAGCAGCGGAGCCACCGCGGCGACATGTTCCGTCGATAGCGCGAGCAGCGCCTCGAGCTTGTCGAGCCGCGTTGCAGCGGGATCGTCCGCGGCAAAGCCCGCTGCCCGCTCCAAAAGCCCGATCACTGGATAGAGCGGGCTGGTCTGATGGTGCGGTGAGCAGTAGTGGCTCAGGGCCGTATGCGGCTCATTCTCAAGTCGCCCGCGCAGCGCCCGCAGAAGACGCGACTTGCCGATGCCAGGCTCGCCCGTCAGCAGAACCACCTGGCCGTCACCCTCCTTGGCCCGCTCCCAGTGCTCGAGCAGCAGGCCGATCTCATGGTCGCGACCGACCAGCGGCGTCAGTCCAGCCCCGTGCAACGCCTCGAACCGGCTCTCGGCGGCGCCTTCCCCGACCACGCGCCACGGCCGCACCGGAACGGGAAAGCCTTTCAAGATCTGCATGCCGAGCTCGGTAAGCTCAAACAGTCCGCCAATGAGCTCCCGGGTGCGGGCGGAAATCACCACAGTGCCGGGCGCGGCCATGGCCTGCAGCCGCGCCGCGAGGTTCGGCGTGTCGCCGACCACGGTCTCCTCGCGCGCCGCACCTTCGCCGATCAACTCGCCGACAACCACCGGACCGGTCGCAATGCCCACACGGGCCGCCAGCGTGTCGCCATCCGCCGATGCCAGGTTGTGCACCGCCGCGACCGCCGCGAGGCCGGCGCGCACCGCGCGTTCGGCCTCATCCTCATGGGCGCGCGGATAGCCGAAATAGGCCAGCACACCATCGCCCATGTACTTCGCCACGTGCCCTTCGAACCGCGCGATCGCGCCCGCCACTGCACTCTGATAGGACCGCAGGACTTGCGCCATTTCCTCCGGATCGAGCCGCGCCGCGAGCGCGGTCGAGTCGACCAGGTCGACGAACATCACGGTGAGCTGGCGGCGCTCGGCCTCCGGTGCAAGCGCAGCGCTGCCGGAGGTGACGCTGGGCACGGCCGTAACAGGGGTGGTCGCCGACATCGAGCCGGTGCGCAGCGCAGCAATGGCGGCAAGCAGCTTGCGGCGATGGCCGATCGAGACGATGCCGAGCCCGACCAGATCCTCGGCCGTGAGGTCCATGAGGACCTCGGCATCGATGTCGTTCTCCCGGAATGCCTGTTCGTACTGTCCCAGCCCCAGACCACACAGCCAGGTCCCGATGTCCATGGGCTCCTCCCGGCTTTCGTATTCAGCGCTGAGGTGCTCCAGTCTATCTCAAGATGGCGTGCGCTGGGCGCGGTGAAACGTCACGAGTTGAGCGCGGAGGAAGGGCAGTGACAGTGCACCAAATTCATTCGCCAGACGCCCGCGCCCCCGCGCCTTCGATCACCGCTAGCGGCGCCTGAATTGAGTGCGCTGTCACCGTAACTCCAAAAGCTGCCTCTGTTTCTGCGCCCTAACGTCGGCTTGCGGGGTGCGAACGGACCAAGGACGAATATGGCCGCGACGTCCCCATGTGACATCCAGCAGACGTTCGCTGGGTCGACTTTTTGTTCTGGCGTCGCGCCGGTTCCGGGTGCACACTAGTTCTAACACCGCACGGCGCTGTGCTTTTGATGAGAACGCCGGTTTGCGCTCCCTCCCAATTCACGCAGGGAAAGGAGAGTGCCATGGGAAGACACTCACAATCCCGCATTGACGACAACCTGAACGCGGAACGTGCCCGCATCATAGCGGAACTGGAAAATACGCAGCCAGGACCACAGCGTGATCTTCTAGAAAGCAAACTGCGCCAGCTCGAAACCGCTTCTCATATAGATGAATGGCTGACGTCATCGGGTCTGCAACCCCCCGAGGAATAAGGCCGTCTCAGGCCGACCGAGCGTAGGGGTCAGCAGATAGCGAGAGGTCTTTCGATGACCATCACCCTCAACCACACCATCGTCCCTGCCCGCGACAAGAGGGCAGCGGCGCAATTTTTTGCGCGCATTTTTGGCCTCAATGCCGATCCGAAAGACGGCCATTTCGCGCCGGTACGTATCAACGACACGCTCACGCTCCTCTTCGACGACGACGAGGCGTTCGAGAGCCACCACTACGCCTTCCACGTCAGCGATGCCGAGTTCGATGCCATCTTCGGCCGCATTCGCGAGGCGAATCTCGCCTATGGCAGCGCACCGTGGAGCCTCGACGACGGTAAGCTCAACGACTGGAACGGCGGCCGCGGCGTCTATTTTCGCGACCCTGACGGCCACGTGCTAGAACTCATGACCGTACCGCAGTGAGCCGCTACAGCGATGAGGCGATCGAGGAAATTGTCGTTGTGTCGTGTATGAGATCATCTGGCCCGAGGTGCCGGAAGCCGCATCGTATTACGGTGCACAAATTCATTCGCCAGATGTCCTGCTCCCCGCGCCTTCGATCGACGCTAGCGGCGCCTGTCAATTGAGTGCACTGTCGCCGTAACTCCAAGAGTCAAGCCCGTATGGTGCCCGGCATACTCTTCGGGAATTGGGGACCAATGAACTGGCAACCGTCACAGCCGCAGATGGGGTGGTGGAACATCGCGGTTACGATGATGCTGTCCCATAGGTGAAAACCCCAATAGTGCAAGTTCAACCCGTCCGGCTCAAAGCGGTCGAAGAAGTAGGAGAAGACCAGCGGGTACTCTCCCCGGATCACCTCTCGGCCGCTCTCGGCGTACAGCCTGAAGAACTCCTCCGGCGGCTCATAGGGGGCGGTAATTCAATATCGCATGCCCCACTCCTCCGGTAGTATTTCCCTCGTGTGGTGGTAGTGGAGACCCCGGATGATCTTCCAGAGCACGCGGAAGAACCGGCCATGGTCGATCAGTTTCGCCACCCTCGTCGGCGGCAGGTAGACACCGCGGACTTTGTGCGTGAACTCCTCCAACACCTTGTTGACCAGGGCGGCGTTCTTCCCCTTCCTCAACTTGTCGCGGATACGGAAGTGATGGGCGTTGCCGGCCTCGCTCCCGCGCGTCATGGGCAGAAGGGTATGGACGAAGTATTCTTCATCGAACTGGTAGGCCAGATTGCAGGCCGCGTGCACCGGCACCGTCAGGAGCTTGTCAATGTTATACTTCCGCCTCATCTCCTTAGGGAAAAAGAGCAACGGAGGCACATGGTCAACCGACAGCGGATCGGTCAACGGCTTGGCGCACAGGTAGCAGTGGGTGTGCTTCACCATGGACGAGGTACCCAGGCCAGAAGCGCGATGATTGCGACGGCGGCGAGAATGCCGAGGCCGGTGGCGCTGACACTGAATCCCCAGCCCTTGAACTCCAGGTGATGTTTCGACATGACGCAGTTCTCCATTGAGAGGCAAATCATGTCTTTCGGGGGATGATTTATGTGCCCGGTTTTTCGGGACTCGTACAAGGGGTCTCGAAGAATTTTTTGACTCGGAGAGAGCTAGCTCTTTGATTTTGCTCGCTCTCGTCAGTTGATCGTGTGTGAGTTATCAACACCCTCCCTCGGCTTCCCTACCGTCGGCAACAGACCTTGCCTGCTCGTCCTGGTTGAGGCCAATATCCCAAAGCAGGGAGCGATCCAATGGCAAACTTAAAGCTTGCCGAGACAATCAGCATCATCGCATTGATCGTATCCGCTATCGCGGCGCTGATGACGCACCAAAACGGTGTCATAGCACGGGCAGCGGACCGCGCTTGGCTCGGATCTGCATCGATGAAGCTGAGCGAGAGGCCGATGGACGGCAAAGGGCTCGAGTTTTTACTCGAGTATCAGAATACGGGCCGACAGCCTGCACTCGACGTGGCGTGGTATCTGGACTCCCACGTCTTGAGCCCTATCGCGTCGACGGCGAGATATTTCGCAAGTCAATGGAAACACAGACGCCTGTTTTCGTCGACGGCTGTTTCGTTTATCGCACCCTCGAAGAGGTTCACGGACGTCGTTCTGTTTCAAATTCGATCCCAGACACGTCCGATATGATGCGGACGGAAAGCCGGTGTTGGATATTTGCGCCTATGGCCATTTGACGAATTAGCTCGCCTCCATCGGCGATCTTTCTTGATCCACCATGGAGTGCGCGGCTCCAGGCCCCACCTATTTCGAGGTGCCGTTTGGCAGCAAGCATGAACTGTTCATTCGAACCAAGGAGCTATTGGCCACCCATGACGGGCAAAAAGCAAAAGAAGCCTAAGAACGTCACGGCAGCACAGAAAAAGGACTTCTGGGAGGAGCATCTCCCCTACGAAATAGAAATGATGCGGGCCATTCATCACGTCGCTTTGCAAGGAAGCCCTACGCAAGCAATGCACAATGCAATGATCGAGAGCTTGATGGTTCATTGCCGCAATCTTATTGAATTCTTCAAATACAACCCTCCGTGTGACTTCAGTCCAACCTTCTTCACCGAGGGCACGTTCAGGGTGAATAGGAACTTCATCAACAAATCGCTTTACGACAAGATCAATCAGCAAATTTCTCACCTCACGTCAGCGCGGACTAGCGTTAGCAAGGACAAGTTGGGGCCTTATGAGTGGGGGCAGATCATCGACGCCATAGAGAAGGAGTTGGTGCGGATGGAAGCTGCACTCACGCCAGCATGGAGGGCAGATTGGAAATTTACGAAGCCAACGACGGTGCAATCTGGTTCGGGAACGGGCTCTTCAAGCCAGATCGCGACGATAGGCGGAGGTAGTACGCTCTAAGTCGGACTCCCACTCGCTTATGAGCATTCGAGCGGGTGCCCAGACGCCAGTTACTTCGCGGATCTCCCCTGAAGACGCTTCTTTAACTCGGTATTCGGACTGAAGTGGCTGACGTGGAGTCGCCCCTGCCCCTCTTTCCTGCTATCTCTCCCTCCCGCCGGCTCCGCCGACCCAAAAGCCCTCCATCCGATCCAGGGAGCAACAACCATGCGATATCTCCACACCATGCTGCGCGTGCGCAATCTCGATGTCGCGCTGAAGTTTTACCAGGATGCGCTGGGCTTGAAGGAGGTGCGGCGGATCGAGAACGACAAGGGGCGATTCACGCTGGTGTTTCTGTGCTCGGCCGACGATCTCGAGGCGCTGAAGAAGCAGCCGTCGAGCCGCGGCGCGCCGCTGGTCGAGCTCACCTATAATTGGGACGAGGAGAAATACGGCGAGGATCGCTTCTTCGGCCATCTCGCCTATGAGGTCGACGACATCTACGCCACCTGCGAGAAGCTGATGAAGGCCGGTGTCACCATCAACCGGCCGCCGCGCGACGGCAACATGGCCTTCGTCCGCTCGCCCGACCTGCACTCGATCGAGCTGTTGCAGAAGGGCGAGCCGAAGCCGCCGCAGGAGCCGTGGTCGTCGATGCCGAATACCGGCCACTGGTAAGGCAGTTGGCAGGAACAAGGCCCCTCGCCCGTCGTTCTCTTCGCAACGAAGCCGATTGGAGGAGGATGCGATGGCGAGAGGGCTGTTGCTGTGGCTGCTTGGCGTGCCGATCCCGGTGATCATTCTGTTGTGGTTGTTCTTCGGCCGCTGAGTGCCGCGTTGAATTTGCAATGAAGGCTCCGCCCCGGGCGGAGCTTTTTGCATGAGGGGCTCGGCGCAATCGCGCATCGCTCGATGAGGCGAATTCCGCTATCACCCGCGCAAGCGACAACGCCGCGGGAGACGCCTGATGCCTGACACCAAGCTGACGATCTGGGGCCGCGCCAACTCGGTCAACGTGCAGAAGGTGCTGTGGTGCCTCACCGAGCTCGGCCTGGCTTACGAGCGCATCGACGCCGGCATGCAATACGGCAAGACCCGCGAGGCCGAGTATCTGGCGATGAATCCCAACGCGCGGATCCCGACGCTGGTCGAGGGCGAGTTCGTGCTGTGGGAATCCAATTCGATCATGCGCTATCTCTGCCTCGCGCATGGGCGCGGCACGCCGATCTACCCCGAGGCGCCGAAGCTGCGCGCCAGCGTCGACCGCTGGCTCGACTGGACGCTGTCGACGGTGCAGCCGGTCGACCGCCCGGTGTTCTGGGGCATCGTGCGCACCACGCCCGCCGAGCGCGACCTGCTCCAGGTGCAGCGCGATGCCGATGCCGCCGCCGAGGTCTGGGCCATCGCCGACCGCCTGCTCTCGTCGCGCCGCTTCATCGAGGGCGATGCGTTCACGCTCGCCGACATCGCCGTCGGGTCCTATGCGCGGCGCTGGCTCGGCGTCGAAGGCATCAGCCGGCCGGCGCAGCCGCACCTCACCCGCTGGCTCGCCGAGCTCGGCAAACGGGTAGGATTTGCACAATTCGTCGCACCGCCGATGTCGTGACCGCTGGCGCGGCGTAAGCTGCGATGATCGCGGGAGGAATCGCCGTTGTGGCGCAACCGTCCGGCGTCACGGCAGCGCTTGACGGCTACTGTGCATGGGGTTGTTTTCGCATATTTTGTTGTGGCGCTAGAGCGTTCTCGAGCGAAGTGGATACCGGTTCACGTGAAGAAAACGCGTCAAAACAAGAATCTAGAGCTTCGGTTCTGATTCAATCAGAACCGATAATGCTCTAGAGCCACCCGCGCTCGACCAGCAGCACGCAGATGATCAGCGCCAGCGTCACGGCCGCGGTGGCGAGCCGCGCGGTCCAGCTCAGGCCACGCCCGACCCACAACAACAGCGCGCCATACATCAGTACGGGGATGAGGATGTCGAGCCGCAACAGGTCCGGCGCCATGGGCCCTCAGCGCCGGATGCTGGTGTCGATGCTGACCGAACCGCCGACCTTCACGCAGGTCCCGGTGCCCTCGACCATGACGAAGCGCGGACCGTAGGAGGCGCAGGAGCCTGCCTTCGCCGTGCCGGCCGTGCTGCCCTTCAGCGGCAGCGTCTTGCCGGTCTCCTTGCCCGCCTGCGGCCGCTCGGCGGGCGGCAGGCGCAGGCTCTCAGCCGCGGTGGCGGAGGTGGCCAGCAACGAGATCAGGATGAGGAGCGGCGTGCGCATGGCCGCCTTGTAGCCCGGACCGGCCGCGCGCGCCATCCGGGTCGGGCACCGCGATGTCAGAGGAACTTGATGCCGGCCGACTTGCCGCGGCGCCAGACCACCTGGCAGCTCCGCCCGGTGCGCGCATCGCGAGCGAAAGCCATCCGGATCACGCCAGGAAGCTGGCTCGCATCCTCGTCCATCGTGATCTTCGCGCCCGTCGCCGAGATGTCCTGGACCAGGCAATGCCGCGCGGCGAATCCGCCGTCGAGGGTGATCCAGGCGTGCCGCGACAGCAGCTTGCGCTCTGCGCGCTTCTTGGGCGGTGGCATAGGAAAATCTCCTACTCCAGCGCTACCCAGGGAACCCTAAGAAACCGTTGAATTCGCCCCCGAATGATTCCGGGGCCGACGCTTGTCCACCGGGCCAAAAGACCGTTCCCGAACGGCTTGCCCGGGAGCGCAAAGGCCACTATACGTTCGCCCGCTGCAAGCCGCCGGGCACTGTTCGGCCGGCCAGCGGCCGTGCCGCGGACAGCGGCGGGGCCCTGCGTTTGCTCCCTTCGTCTATCGGTTAGGACGCCACCCTTTCACGGTGGAGAGAGCGGTTCGATTCCGCTAGGGAGCGCCAAAATTCCCAGACGTCTTTGATTTGGTTCCGCTTTTTTAGCCGATCTGGCAAACGGAATCTGACGGGATCTCCCAATCGCATACTGAAGCTCTGGCTTCCGCCAGACGCACGAGCGTACTCTTGCTCATTTTCCAGCGCGGTCTCGGCCGCCCCGACTCAGCACGTCACGTGAAAGAGCCCGATCTTCCGCGTATGCGAGTGGTTGAACGTATCAATCGCCTTAGGGGTCGGCTGCAGCAGGACCTTGCAGCCCTTTCTCGCAAAATACGCCTCTGCTTCTGGCGACAGATGCACATTTCCGTACTGGCCCGAGCCAAGAATTAACTGCTCGCATCCCTTCTCAAAGACGAACTTCGCTTCGTCCTTCGAGAGGATATGCGAGGTGCCGTAGTACTTCTTCGAGAGCTTCTTCTTCCGCTTTGCCACTTCGCCGGACAGACGGATGATCACGTCGTGTTCATACGTCTTTCCGTCAATCGTGATGGTGCCGAACGTAGTGTGCTCGATCTCCATGGACTGACCTTCTCCTGATCTCGGCGCGACCCCAACTCGGCAGACGATTTCCAAGACATCCTTCTTTTGGTTTCGGTTTTTACGTGATTGGCAAACTGGTGTCCCCGCTCAAGACGCGCGGTTGAGGAAGATCGGCAGCCCCCGCTTGTTGGAATAGAGAGGACGGTACCGCTCCGTGTTGTATGTACTGGCGACGTCCAGTTTGCGCGGCCCGAGCTTGGCGTCAGGGATAGGCACAAGGTCGTAGCGGCCCTCGACCAGCGCTGACATCAGGCCGGACTTGCCTTCCAGAATGGCATCATAGGCCATGTTGCCGAAAGTCAGGGCGACGAGCTTGTCGATGAAGTCAGGATCGCCCGATCGCAGATCGTAGGTGAGATCAGAGACGATGGTCTCCTCGCCGGCGCGCCCCTTGATCTCGTCGGCAAGGGCTTCGGCCACGTTCGTCCTTTTGCGGTGACCGTAGGCGTCAGCTTCGCCGTATTCCTGCATCTTGTAGCCCTCCCACTGAGCGCCTTCGCTCAGCACGATGAGCGCGTAGTTGCTTGGGTTGGCGCGTTTCTCCTCGAGCAGCAAACGGATCAGCTTGTCGAGATTGACTTTGTACTCCGGGATCACGCATCGGATCGAGGTCGCGTACGCGGTGTAGAGTGCCGTAAATCCGGCATCGCGGCCAAAGATGCGGAAAATGCCAATTCGCTCGTGTGAGCCGATAGTGGTGCGCTGGCGCTGGACGGCATCGCTGGCGCGGGTGATCGCGGTCGAGAAGCCGATGCAATATTCGGTGTTGCGGACGTCGTTGTCCATCGTCTTCGGGATGGCGATGATCTTCACGCCGAGCCCGCTGAGCTTGTCCGCATAACTTAGCGTGTCGTCACCGCCGATGGCGATGAGGTGTTCGATGCCGAGCCCCGATAGGTTCGCCAGTACCCGGCTGGTGACGTCCCAGCTCTTGGTTGCGACGCCGCCCTTGGTACTCTCCGACATTGGAAGGTCTTGGCCAGCCAGATGATCGGGCAGCTTTTTCATTTTGGAGGGATTGGTGCGGCTCGAGTGCAGCACGGTGCCGCCGCGTCGATCGATGATGCGCGTGTTTTCGCGGTTGAGTGGGATGAGGTAGTGGGATTTGCTGGCGGGGTCGTCGAGGTTCAGGTGCGTGAGGGCCTCCCAGCCGCGGCGGAGACCGATGACCTCGATGTCGTCCTCGGTCCCGCGATAGGTCACCGTCTTGATGATTGCGTTGAGACCGGGGACGTCGCCGCCGCCGGTGAGAATGCCGATTCGTTTCCTTGTCACGCCCCACCTCCCAGTATGGCATGTCGCAATAGCGCCTGCGTCACACGTTCTCTACGCGGCCGCTTCCGGCTTGCGCTCCTCGCGCAGGCGAAAACGCTTCAGGAGTGCGGATACGGTGTCGCGGAAGCCGCCATACTCCAATTCGGAATAGGGCAGCATTGCAGCGCCGGACCAGCCTTGGCTGCGCATCTCGATTGCCTTGCTTTGCGCGCGCCGGCGTACCTCGTCCCACGCCGGATTGTCGAAGAAATCGGTATAGGACTCGGAAAAGCGGCCTTCCTTGTCGATCGAAAAACCAACGCAGGAAACGATCGGAAGGCAGTACATGCCAGTCACCGGTGTATTGATCGGGACGGGCATCAGCGGCATCACGTGCGAGCCGCGCGCATCGCCACCCACGAAGTGTGCCTTGGCGAAGGGAGAGACGATTTCCTCGGGCGCGGGAAAAATTCCCTGGTTCCTGATGATCGCGACCGGATCATCCTTGCCGGTGTACTTGCCTGCGATCGCGTGAAGACGCTGCGCCGACACAGCGGCGGCAACCTCGCCATAGGTTTGAGAAACGATGCGATCAATGCCAAAGCGCTCGTTGTCGCGAAGCAGCGCGGCAATGTGGTAATTGTCCGCGGGCGCGTCGAGTTCGATCACGCTGTCGCCAGCGGTGTGATCCATGTCGATGACATGGAAGCGGAAGCCCCTGATCATCGGCGGCAGCATCAGGCCAGCGCAATACATGGGATCGGCGAAGGCGAGGTAGAGCGGCAGGTTGTAGGCGCCGGGGCCGCACTTGTCGGCGGCGAACACCATGAAGGACTCTGCGGGTCTCGGACTCGAGAGGCTGTGGTCGAAGCTGAGCTCGGCGACGCCCGGCCCGGCACCGCGAATGTTTCCTGATGGTGCATCTGCGAGGAGATCCTGGCCGGCGCCGTAGAGACCGGAAGTCTTCGCAACCGAAGTGGCCGCGAGAAACGCCTTCCAGGCGAATTGATGGATCTCGGAGCTCCCCTCGCCCCGTGTGTGCGTCATGATGATCGCAATGTCGTCGCCGGTGTGACAGACAAAACCATCGATCAACAGACCATTGCAGATCGCCTTGGCGACCTCGCCCTCGACGGCCGCCATCATGCGTGTCGACGGCTTCGTATGTCCGCCGACGGAGCCAATGTCAGCCTTGATGACTGAAAGGGTAAGTCTCATGAGCGTTCCTCCCCGCACAAGCTCAACACCTCGGCCTCGGCGCTTGCTGCGCCGGGGCGACGGCGCTGCTCATTCGCGGAAACGAACGTTTAATGTCGGGACTAGGTTCCAGCCCTAGGTCAAATAGCGCTCCGCACTGCGTGCGCGACCTCGCCCTTTTTCGTTGTGAATTTGCGCAGCGACTTATCGTATCGGCGCGATCCGCGCGTTTACCGGAAATTTACCCCTGCTCCTGAGTGCCGGTATCATTTGCTTAGAATTTGACTGCTACCGTGGAACTACGGAAGCAATCCCCCCAACATCATTGGCACTTCATGTCCGTCGCAGAGTTCCTCAGGCAGCGTGCAGTGGATGTCACCGTGAGCGGCAGCTACTCGCTGCCGCGCTGGTACGATTGCGAGGGCAAGCTCCGCAGCTTCGCCTGCCGGACCAAGCGCGTCTCGCCCTTCCGCATGATCGTGGACGTGCCTGTCGTCGGCAAGGTCGGTCGTCACCTCCTACTTCGAGGATTTCGGCGAATTCCAGTGCACGATCAGCGCGACGCTGAAGTCGGGCTTCCTGATGGAGCTCGACATGACGCGGGCACGGCGCGCCTGGATGTCTGAAAAGCTGACCTGGCTCGAGAAGAAGCAGAAGGACGCCAGCGTCCAGGAGCTGCGGCGCGATGCGCGTTTCGTTCCGCAGGTCTCACACACGTTCCTGACGCTCGCCGACGGCAGCACCCATCCGTGCTTCATCATCGACGTCTCCACGGCCGGCGTCGCGATCTCATGCGAATACGACCCGCCGGTCGGAACCCCGCTTGCGGTCGGTGCCTGCGTCGGCCGCGTGATCCGTAAGTTCGGCCACGGCTTTGCGGTCAAATTCGCCGACAAGCAGTCCCGGGACGACCTCGTCCGGCTGATTATCCGCACGCCGTTGCTGCAGTCGGCCTGAGAAAAATCGCTGCCCTATCGCGGCCCCAATGCGGGATCAGCTTTACGGGTCTGCGCCTCGCGCCTGATGTCATCTTTTTTTGCAGACTTGCGATCGGGGGACCGAATGGCAGTCGACAAGATCACAGTTGATAAGATCACTTGGGACAGGGTCGGCCGGGTCACCGAGCCCGGACGCTACATGTACACCTTCGGCTGGCTCACCATCACCGCCGGCGATCTCGAGATCTGGAAGCAATATCCGCAGGCCGCGTTCACGCTGCTGGAGCAACCGGCGGAGCCGGACGCCCCCATCGGCGGCGAATTCCATCTCGGAGCCTTCGATATCGCCCCCAGCGCGCCGCCGTACAGCACCCACTGAACGCGGGAAAGGCCGTTGCCGGGGGCGATGGTCGCCTTCGCGGCCACGCGTGCATGTGAATCGAAGAAACCTCCGCATTCCCTTGATCTGGCTTATCAATGAGTCCAGATGACGGCGCTCGGCCGTTGCCATTGGTGACGAACCGGTTCTGTCATGCAATTGATTGCGCACGTCTTTGACGTTCGGCGGCGCCCCCGATGAACGCCGGCTGTCGCGCTTGTTAAGCGAAGCGACAGCAGGCTCATGACACATGGTCGCATCGGTGGACGTAGATTAGCGGATCAAGGGAACCTATTTTCGGCGCCGATGTACCTGATTGAATCATTACCCACCGTCATCGGAACTGCCGCCATTGCCCCGGCGCTGCTGATGCTGTGGCTCGTTATTGCCGCCGAGGAGCGCCCAGGGCCACCCGCCCAGGTCTGGACCGCCTTCCTGCTCGGCGCGGCCAGTATTTCGCTGCTGGGCCTTGTCCGCGCCCCCTTCTCCAGGATGATCGCAGCGCCCGCCGACCCCTGGGCCGCGCTCGCCATGCATTCGATCTTCGGCGTCGCGCTGCCCGAGGAAGCCGTCAAGGTGATCGCCATCGTGGTGGTCTCCTCGACCAAGCGGCGGACTTTCGCCAATCCGATGGACACCGTGGTCTATGGCGCCGCGGTCGGCCTCGGCTTTGCCGCTTATGAGAACCTCGCCTACCTCGTGCAGCATGCCGAGATGTGGCGCTCGCTGGCCGCCCTGCGCAGCGTGCTGACGGTGCCCTTCCATGGCGCGCTCGGCATCATCGCGGGCGCGTACCTCACCATCGCCCGGGCCGGCACGGCGCTGGGCGCCAACCGCCACAATCGCGACTGGGCCCGCCTGTCCAGCCGCCTGCTGATCTTCGCGGGCCCGCTCGCGTTGCATTCGGCGTTCGATTTCCCGCTGCTGACCCTCCAGCGCATGCCGGATCTGGACCCGACGCTCCGAATGTGGCTCGGCGCAGCGAGCCTGTTGATCGGCTTCAGCTCGATCGCCTTCGCCGTCCGTCTGGTCCGGCGGGTCGCGCGCCACCATGCGCCCCGGACAGATATTGCGCGGGAGCGGCTCAGCCAGCTGCGCCGGATGTGGGCGCTGCTGCTTGCCGGCGGCGGCATCGGCTTTCTCGGCCTCGCCTTCGTGCTGACCTCGATCCATCACTGGCTGATTAATCCCGAGCGCAATCTGACGCTGGCCCTGATCCCGATCGGCTTCGTCTCGATCCTGCTCGGTCTTGCACTTCTGATTGTCACGACCGCAATCTACATTCTCGGCCGCAACCGCATCCGCACCAGCGCCGAAGGTTTTTCGTCGGCGCCCGGCGGCGGGTGAGCTTGCGGGATGGCGAGCGCGCCGCGCGCATACTAGATTGAGCCCAGCCCCCTCGTTCTGGAGCCTGCCGATGACATCGCCCGAGGAGTTTTCACGGATGCAATCCGCGATGAGCCAGGCGGTCAAGGCGCACTGGAAGGCCTTTCTGTTCGAAGGTATCCTGCTCGCCGTTCTCGGCATTGCCGCGCTGATCCTGCCGCCGCTCGCGAGCCTTGCGACCGCGATCTTCCTCGGCTGGATGTTCCTGATCAGCGGCATCGGCGGATTGATCGTGACTTACTGGGCGCGCAGCACGCCGGGCTTCTGGTGGTCGCTGATCTCCGCCGCGCTGGCGGTGCTCGCCGGCGGAATTCTGCTGGCCCGGCCGATCCAAGCGGTGCTGACGCTGACCATCGTGCTCGGTGCCTACTTTCTCGCCGAAGGCGTCGCCACCATCATGTATGCGCTGGAGCACCGCCGCGAGCTGAGCAGCCGCTGGTCGTGGCTCCTGATCGCGGGCCTCGTCGACATCGCGATCTCGTTCATGGTGATCGCCGGCCTCCCGAGCTCGGCGGAATGGGCGATCGGCGTCCTCGTCGGTATCAATCTGCTGTTCGGCGGCGCCACCCTGATCGGCATGGCCCTGGCGGCGCGCAAGAGCAACACCTGAGACGCTCGTCGCGCCCGTTTCCTGTTTTGGGGGTGACAACCCGCCAACGGCGCGCTATATGGCCTGCCATGATCACCGTCGCCACCAGCTATTTTTGGTACTTTAGCTACGACAGCTCGCTGGCGGCGGGAGGATCGCGCTCAATCTGACACATTGCAGCAAACGTCCGAACAAGCCGCCAGACCTGGCGGCTTTTTTATTGGCCGGCAGGTTCTAAACACAGACAGGAGCCCGCCGTGCTGAGCACGACCGACGATCTTCGTATCCGCGAACTGAAAGAGCTGAACACGCCGGAAGAGGTGATGCGGGAAGTCCCGCGCACGCTCACCGCGACGCGTGTGGTGATGGCGGCGCGTAACGCCATCCATGCGATCCTCAACGGCCAGGACGACCGCCTGCTGGTCGTGGTGGGCCCGTGCTCGGTGCATGATCCCAAGGCCGCGCTCGACTACGCCGAGCGCCTCGCACATTTGCGCGAGGACCTCGCCGACCAGCTCGAGATCGTGATGCGGGTCTATTTCGAGAAGCCGCGCACCACGGTCGGCTGGAAGGGCCTGATCAACGATCCCGATCTCGACGGCAGCTTCGACATCAACAAGGGCCTGCGGT
This sequence comes from Bradyrhizobium sp. Rc2d, assembly GCF_900099855.1. Taxonomy (NCBI): domain Bacteria; kingdom Pseudomonadati; phylum Pseudomonadota; class Alphaproteobacteria; order Hyphomicrobiales; family Nitrobacteraceae; genus Bradyrhizobium; species Bradyrhizobium sp. Rc2d. The sequence goes on from NZ_FNCU01000013.1 coordinate 27,093, forward strand.
TGGCGCGCAACGTGCTGTCGGCGGTGAACAATCTCGGCCTGCCCGCCGGGACCGAATTCCTGGACATGACGACGCCGCAATACATCGCCGACCTCGTGTCATGGGCTGCGATCGGCGCGCGTACGACCGAGAGCCAGATCCATCGCGAGCTGGCGTCGGGGCTGTCCTGCCCGGTCGGCTTCAAGAACGGCACCGACGGCAACGTGCGGATCGCGGCGGACGCGGTGAAGTCGGCCTCGCATCCGCATCATTTCATGGCGGTGACCAAGCTCGGCCGCTCGGCGATCGCCTCGACCGCAGGCAACGAGGACTGCCACATCATCCTGCGCGGCGGCAGCAAGCCGAACTATGACGCGGCAAGCGTCGCGGCCGCCTGCAACGAGCTGACCAAATCGGGCGTCGCGCCGCTCGTGATGGTCGACGCGAGTCACGCCAACTCGAGCAAGAAGCCGGAGAACCAGCCGCTGGTGATGACCGATATTGCCGGCCAGATCTCAGGCGGCGAGAACCGCATCATGGGCGTGATGATCGAGAGCAATCTCGTCGCCGGCCGTCAGGACGTGGTGCCGGGCAAGCCGCTCACCTACGGCCAGAGCATCACCGACGGCTGTATCGACTGGGCGACGACGGCGGCCGTGCTCGAGCAGCTCGCCGATGCGGTCGAGATCCGCCGCAACACCCAGCGCGCAGGGCTGCACGAGCGATCGGCCTGAGGCGTGACGAGGCGAAGTGTCAGTCGCTTGCTCAGTTCCTCACCTCTCCCCAGCGGGGAGAGGTGAAGAGATCAGCAGCCGCGGCAGATGCTCTTGATCTTGCGATCGAGCTCAGCGTCTTCCTTGTTCGCGGGAGTGTTCGGATTGCTCAGATTCTTCTCGCTCGGCACGTCGGCCGCGCGCGGCTGGCGATGACCGACGGGTGCCGGCAATACCGTTCCAGAGGTCGCGCCGCCCGATGTCGATCCCTTGGAGCCGCCGGTCTGCGCAACCGCCGTGCCCCCGAGCAAGACCACGAGCGATGCTGCCACCATGATCTTTTTCATGTCCGCTTCTCCATTCTCAACCGGCGCACGCTTCAACACCGCTCAGGTTTCGGGCGGATAGAGATGAACGTCGCCGCAATAGTCCACGATACGATAGCGCGTTTCGGCTCCCGCTTCACGCGCATCACCTGCGGTATTTTGTGCCACCGACACATAATTCGGTCCGATCGGCGACTTGCCGGCGCCGCCGGGAATATCGATGACATAGTCGGGCTGACACAGCCCTGACACCCGCCCGCGCAATTGCCGCATCAACTCCTGTCCGTGCGCCAGCGTCGTTCGCAGATGCGCAGTGCCCGGTGCGAGATCGCCGTGATGCAGGTAATAGGGCTTGATCCGGCATTCGACGAAAGCTCGCATCAAATCCGACAGAGCGGTGATGTTGTCGTTGACACCGCGCAAAAGCACGGACTGGCTCACCATGGGAATGCCGGCGTCGACGAGCCGCGCGCAGGCGGCACGCGCCGTTCCGGTCAGTTCCCGCGCATGGTTGGCGTGCAACGCGACCCAGGTGGTCGCTCCGTCGACCTTGAGCGCGGCGACCATCTCGTCGCTGATGCGCGCGGGATCGGCCACGGGCACGCGGGTGTGAAGACGGATGATCTTGACGTGATCGATCGCGGCCAGATCGGCCATGATCTCGCTCATGCGGCGCGGCGACAGCATCAGGGGATCGCCACCGGTCAGGATCACCTCCCAGATTTCGCTATGCGCGCGGATGTAGTCGATCGCCGCACGATAGGCGCTGTCCGAGAGTGCGTTCTCCTTGCCGGGCCCGACCATCTCGCGGCGGAAGCAGAAGCGGCAATAGACCGCACAGACGTGAACGAGCTTGAACAGCACGCGATCGGGATAGCGGTGCACGATTCCGGGAACCGGCGAGTGTGGGTGATCGCCGATAGGATCGGCGTTTTCGCCCGGCTGCGCGTCCAGCTCGGCCGCGGTCGGAACGAACTGCCGTGCGATGGGATCTTCGGGATCGGCGGTGTCGATCAACTCGACCAGCGCCGGCGTGATCGCCACCGCATAGCGCGCAGCAACGCGTTCGAGCGCCGGCAGCGTCGCTGCGGGCGCCAGACCTTCGGCGACGAGCTCGGCCGGCTCGCGCAAGGTGCGTGCAAGATTTGTCGTCCTCATGTCTCACTTAGCGTTTCATTTGCAGGCGGTGTCCAGACCACCTGATCAATTCGCGATGCGCCGCTCGCCAGCATGACCAACCGGTCGAAACCGAGCGCGACGCCGCTCGCCTCCGGCATTGCGGCGACTGCGGCCAGAAAGTCCTCGTCCAGAGGATAGGCCTCGCCATAGCGGCGCTGCTTCTCCGCCATCGATTCCGTGAAGCGCTTGCGCTGCTCCTCGGCGTCGGTGAGTTCGCCAAAACCGTTGGCGAGCTCGACGCCGCAGGCATACACCTCGAACCGCTCGGCGACCCTGGGATCGTCCGCCTTCACCCGTGCCAGCGCCGCCTCTGGAGATGGGTATTCGAACAGAATGGTCAAACGGCCCTGCCCCAGATGCGGCTCGACATGCTCGACCAGAACCTTGCTGAAGATGTCGGACCAGGTGTCGTCCTCGGCCACACGGACCTTCCCGTCGGCCACCTGGGCAAGCGCGGCACGGTTACCCTCGCCGCCCGAGATTGTCGACAGCAGGTCAATGCCGGCGAAGCGCTCAAAGGCGCCGGCGACCGTCACAAGCTCCGGCTCGACGAAGGGATCGGCGGTCCGGCCCCGGAACGAGAAGGTTCCTATGCCGGTCGCCTGCGCCGCGCGGGCGATGATAACGACGGTATCCGCCATGATCGCGTCATAGGGGGCGTCTGCCCGGTACCATTCCAGCATGGTGAATTCGGGTAGATGCAGGTCGCCGCGCTCGCGGTCCCGGAACACCCGGGCAAACTCGAAAATCCGCGTCTCGCCCGCCGCCAGCAGCTTCTTGCAGGCGAACTCCGGCGAGGTTCGCAAGTAGCGGCTCGCACGGCTGCCGTCCGGCCGCATGATCTCGGTCCGGGGGGCGTGCAAATGGGTCTCGTTGCCGGGGGAGACCTGCAGGACGGAGGTTTCGACCTCGACGAAGCCCTGCTCGGCGAAAAATCCCCGTAGGGCCCCGGTAATGGCCCCCCTGGCCTGGAGGAACGGCCGCCGGTCGAGGTGCCGTTCAGGCGACCAGAACGGCGAGATCGGCTTGTCCCCAGCCATTAACGGATCGCCCCTCGGAACAGCAAAATGCTGGCATCCAACGGCAAAATCAGTATGTTGCGGCCCGAAACGGGCGCCGAGGTCTGATTTGAGGCCCCAAGTCCCCCATCGATTTGACCACGTCCTGGCCGGTGCCGGGCCAAGCAAGCAGGAAATACAGCTTTGAGAGTCATCGCCAGTTCTATTCGCAAGGGCAACGTGATCGAGCAAGACGGCAAGCTTTATGTCGTCGTGAGCGCCGAGAACATTCATCCCGGCAAGGGAACCCCGGTCAGCCAGATCGAAATGCGCCGAATCTCGGACGGGGTAAAGATCTCCGAGCGCTACAAGACCACCGACCAGGTCGAAAAGGCCACGATCGAAGAGCGCAACTACACCTACCTCTATGAGGACGGTGACGGCTACCACTTCATGAACCCGGAGACCTACGACCAGGTCCAGGTCTCCAAGGACGTCGTCGGCGACGCGGCTGCGTATCTTCAGGAGAGCATGACGGTCAAGCTGTCCATGCACGACACCAACCCGGTGTCGATCGCGCTGCCGCAGCGCGTGACGCTGGAAGTGGTCGACACCGAGCCCGTGACCAAGGGTCAGACCGCCTCCTCCTCTTACAAGCCTGCGGTGCTCTCCAATGGCGTGCGCACCACCGTGCCGCCGCACATCACGGTCGGCACCCGCGTCGTGGTGATGACCGAAGACGGCTCCTACGCCGAACGCGCCAAGGACTGACGGGGAACAGAGCGATCGCAACAGGTGCCGCCGGGGGGCGAGACAGTGGTTGGGAACGGTTTCCGCTTCGTCTCGCAACTTCTGGCGTCGCTTTCGCTCCTCATTGCCACCCCGCTGGCTGCAGATGAATTCCGCAGCCCCTCGCTCACGGCCCTGCGCGTCGATTGGCGCGCAGCGCTGGACCAACTCCGCTCCGAGATCACCACTCGTCCCCGCGTCGCGGACGATTTCATTTTCGCACCCCGCCGTTCGGTGCCGCGCTTTGATCCGCGCGCGATGCCTGCGCTGGTGCAGCTCAACGCGGTCTCCTCGCAATTCTTCACCGGTATCGCCCGCAGCCCCGTGCCCGTGCTGCTGCCGTTCGACGCCGCTGCGTACCTCGAGGCGCAGCGCAACGGTGCGCCGGCTACAACAGCGCTGTCGCGCTACCAGGCTGATTTCAATCCCGTCGACATGTTCGACGCCGGTCCCGCCGGCTACAGCGCGACCTTCTCGTTCGAGCCGGGCGCCGGCGACGGCATGCCGAGCCGGGTGTTTGCAAGGCCGGTCGAGGTGCAGATCACGGGATCGGCGCTCGTCTACGACGTCGCCGATCCCTCAGGCGGCAAGGGCGAGCAGATCAAACCGCTCGCCGCGCTCTACCCGGACCTGCGCAGGTTCATCCGGGAAGGCTATGTGCGCTACGCCTTCACGCGCTTCGGTGTCGCCTATGTGGTGTCGGTCCAGTGCCTCGACAGCGTCGCAAGACCGCGGCGGCTCGCCTGCAAGGAAGCCTATCCGGTCGCAGAACGTTTCCTGAAGGCGCTACGGGTCGCCGGCGGTCAACGGATGCGGCCTCTGATGGACGTTGCCTCCAATGTCCTCGATCGTCCTGCCGCGCGTTCGTCGGATTTCAGCTACCGGCCGAGCGGCGACATCATCCCGAATACGGGCTATCGCAAGCAAGGCGGCCATCCCGACGTGATGGCCTATGCGCAGATCCGCTTTCCGCTCGAAAAGACGCCGGCCTTCGTGCGCTCGCAATCCTACCGCAAGCGTGACAAGAGCGACGGCCCGACCGTCTATCCCTGGCGCGACAATTTCTGCGAGTCCCGCAGCTTCGAGGTTTGGCAGTGCGCCGGCGGATACGGCCACCAGGGCGAGGACATTCGCGCCGCCGATTGCCCGCCGCCCGGAGAAGGGCGCGAGCCCTGCGATCCCAAGCAGCGCGGTGTCGTCGCCGTGCGCGACGCAATCGTGATCCGCACCGCCAAGGACCAGGCTGCGACGCTGCAAGTCAACAGCCGGACCGAACACATCCGCTTCCGCTACATGCACATGAACCCGCAGGCGATGAACGCCGATGGCCTCGTCAACGGCCGCATCGTCAGCGAAGGCGAGAAGATCGGCGTGGTCTCGAACTATCTCGACCATCCCGCCGGCACCTCGATGCATCTGCACTTCGATGTGCAGGTGTTCACCCGCGACGGCTGGATCTGGGTCAGCCCCTACATCACGCTGGTCTCGGCCTATGAGCGCCTGATCCGCGCCCGCGGCCGCGAGGTCGGTCCGGAGATCGCAGGCGCTCCGCAGCCCGTTGCACACGCGCTGCCAGAGGACGTGATCAAGCCGGACCTGCGCGAGGGATCGAGCGGCGAGGAGAATTGAGCAATTCGTGCAAACGGATTGCTCTCACCACACATTCGGTGCCGTCCCGGCCTAGCGCGCAATTGCGCGCGGGGGGCCGGGACGACGTTGAGGCACTACTCCAAATACGTTGTCAGCTGCGCACCCTCATCCGCCACGAACACCGCGATCAACTCTGCAGGCTCGGTCGCACTGGCATTGGCGGAGACCAAATGCGTCGAGCCCGCCGGCTCGAAGAAAGACTGGCCGACGCCGAACGTCTCGACCGGGCCGCCGCCGAGCTGCGAGCGGATCTCGCCTTTGGTGATATAGGCCGTCACCGAGCCTGCGTGACGATGCGGCCGCGAAAACCCGCCCGGACCGTAGGACACGCGCACGATGGTGACGCGCTTGCCAGGGACGTTCGGTAGCGCGTAGGAGCCGATCGGCTCCACCTTGTCGAGCGGCGAACTCTCCGCAGCGGTAGCGCAGAGCGGCGCCAGCGCGCCTGACACACTGTCGATCGTCACCGGCAGCGCCTTGCCGATCGCAAGCGCGCAGGCAAGCCCTGCCACGACCGCGAGCGCCGTCGAATGTGAGGGCGTCGGACGCTGCACGGCGGAATAGCTCATCGCTGTCATCGTGACCTCCCCTCAGCTTGATCAGGACGCTGCAGCATTCGCCGCCGCCGGCCGCTTGGCCGGCGTCCAGCGATAGGCCGCACCAAACCGATTCCAGACGTTGATCGAGGCGACCGCCGAGGTCAGGTAGGTCAGCTCGGTTTCGGAGAACTCGCGCGTTGCCTCCGAATAGATCTCCTCGCTGACGCCACCGGGTAGCAGCGTCAACGCCTCCGCCCAGGCCAGCGCCGCGCGCTCGCGCGCGGAAAAGATTGGCGCCTCGCGCCAGACCGCAACCAGATGGAGCTTGTCGACGGGAACGCCGATCCGTTCCGACAGCAGGACGTGATGCTGCAAGCAGAAGGCACAGCCGTTGATCTGCGAGGCGCGCAGCTTGACGAGCTCGATGAGTTGCTTGTCGAGGCCGGCCTTGGCGGCAAGCTGACCGAGCGCCAGCACCACATCATAGACGTCGGGCGCCAGGCGCTTGAAATCCTCGTATTCGCTGCGGGCGTGTGACATTGCCGTTCACCTCGTATTATTGTAAGTGTGCTTATATCTTATAAGAGCTCTGATATGCCACGCAAGACCGCTGCCATCACAAGATCGAACGCCGCGCGCAACGCACCAGACGGCGCCGTGCGTATTCCTGCGCCCGGCGAAGGCAAACGCGGCGAGCAAGGCTATCTCGGCTACCTCCTGCGCCAGGCTCACGCCGCGGTCCGGCTGAAAATGGAGCGCACCCTCGCCGATCTCGGCGTGACCTCGCCGCAATTCGCGGTGCTGACCATGCTCAACGCCTATCCCGGCCTGTCCGGCGCCGACGTCGCCCGCCTCACCTTCCTGACCCCCCAGACCGTCGGCGTCATCATTCGCAACCTCGAACGCGACGGTGCGATCGCGATGACGCCGCATCCGGTCCACGGCCGCATTCAGCAATGGACACTGACGCCGCGCGGCGCCACGCTGCTGAAGGCGTGCCGCGAGCGGGTGATCGCGCTCGAGAAGCGCCTTGCTCTGGGTTTGGATGGCAAGGCGGAAACCACGATCCGGCGCTGGCTCGCCGGCATCGCGGCCGAGTTGCAGGAGGACTAGCCGCCCTTCAACGCATTCTTGACCTCGCCGTCAGGCCAGGCTTCGCCTGCGGCAATCACCCGCACGCGGGTTCGGTCCGCGGCATTGACCAGCACGTGCGAACTCACCCGGTCGCGGCTAGGCTCCAGGTGCAGATCGGTTTCGGGCTTCCAGCTCAGCGTGGTCGCGAGATCGCCGGGAAAGATCTGCCATTGCGATCCGTCGTCGAGCTCGACGACATGGCTTTCCGCATGTGCGTGAATCTTCATTCCACCCCGATTGCTGTGGCGGCCAGATATTTCCTCATCTTCTCCTCCTCATTGTCGTGGGGGAATGCAGGACTGCGACGGTTTGTTCCGACGGAACGGCTGATCCGGCCGCGCGGAAATCAGGTGCTAGGAACCGACTCACACGTGCCATGTTTCGGGCTAGAATGTGCACATGACGCACGCTGATTCCTCATCCCATCCAACGCGCCGCGCCCTGCTCCACTCGACGTTCGCTGCAGCGGCGTTGCTTGCACTCCCGAAACGCGCCCTCGCCGCGCCTGCAGGCTTCGACGAATGGCGCGAAGCCTTTCGCGCACGGGCGATGGCCAAAGGCATTTCGGCCGCGACTTGGCAGCGCGCGATGGCGCGGGTCGAGCCGGACATGAGCGTGTTCAAGCAAATGCGCAACCAGCCCGAATTCCACGAGCAGGTCTGGCAGTACATCAACCGCCGCGTCTCCGACTGGCGCATCATCAACGGCAAGATCGCGCTGAAGAACAACGAAGCGCTGTTTGCGCGCATCGAACGCGATTTCGGCGTCGAGCGCGGCACGCTGCTGGCTTTGTGGGGCGTCGAGTCCGCCTATGGCGATCCGCTGGTGCAGCAGAACCATATGACGCCGGTATTTCCCTCGCTCGCCGCGCTCGCCTGGAACGAGCCGCGGCGCAAGGCCTATTGGGAGACCGAGCTGATCAACGCGCTGCGCATCGTCGACAAGGGCTGGAGCACGCCGGAGCAGATGCAGGGATCCTGGGCCGGCGCGATGGGCCATTCGCAATGGATGCCGGAAGTCTGGCTCAATGTCGGCATCGACTATGACGGCGACGGCAAGGTCTCACCCTTCGGCAAGCCCGATGACGCACTCGGCTCGACCGCGAAGTATCTCGTCAATCGTGGCAAGTGGCATCGCGGCGAGCACTGGGGCTACGAGGTGCGCGCGCCCGGCAACATGAGCGGTAGCCGCACCTACGCCGCTTGGGCGTCGGCCGGCGTGACCCGTGCCGATGGCCAGCCATTCCCACAGCCCAACGCAACCGCGCAGCTGTGGACGCCTGTTACGGGCGGACCGAGCTTCCTGCTCGGACCGAATTTCTACTCGGTGAAGAGCTACAATCCCTCGATGAACTATGCGCTGGCGATCTGCCATCTCGGCGACCGCTGCCTCGGCGCGCCCCCCTTCATCCAGCCCTTCCCCGGCTCCGAGCGCGTGCTGACGCTCGCCGAGGTGCAGGAGATGCAGACGCGCCTGACCAAGGCCGGCTTCGACACCGGGGGCACCGACGGCCGCGTCGGCAACGACACGATGAAGGCGGTCAAGGATTTTCAGCAGCGCGCGGGAATCTCACCCGCGGACGGATACGGCGGGCTGAAGGTTCTGGCGAAGCTGCGGCAGGGGTCGTAGGCCACCTCAGTGCCGGTACTGCGGCTCTTCCGCGTCGAGTTGGCGGCGGATCGCGGCGAGATGCAGCCGCGCGGATTCGGTATCGCCTTCGCGCATCTGCCTGTAGGTTTCGGCCGCAACCGCGGGATCGACCGGCAGCACCTTTCGTCCGGTCGACATCGCCAGCACCTGCACCTCGGCTGCGCGTTCGAGGTAATAAAGATCGTCCCAGGCTTCAGCGATGGTCGGGGCCAGCACCATCACGCCGTGATGCTTCATGAAGACGATATCGGCATCGCCTACAGCGGACGCGATGCGCGCGCCTTCGCGGTTGTCGAGCGCGAGGCCGTTATAGTCGCGGTCGACCGCGGTGCGGCCGTAGAATTTCAGGGCGGTCTGGCCAGCCCAGATCAGGGGCTCGCCCTCGGTCATCGAGAGCGCCGTCGCATAGGGCATGTGGGTGTGGAAGGCGACCTTGGCGCGCGGCAGGCGCTTGTGCATCTCGGCATGGATGTAGAAGGCGGTCGCCTCGGGCACGCCCTCGCCGTCGAGCACGTTGCCGTGAAAGTCGCAGATCAGCAGCTTTGACGCGGTCAGCTCGCGGAAGGCGAAGCCATAAGGGTTGACCAGGAAGAGATCGTCATGCCCCGGCACCACGGCCGAGAAGTGATTGCAGATGCCTTCCTCAAAACCGTTGCGCGCGGCCATGCGGAAGCAGGCGGCAAGATCCTCGCGCGCGGTGCGGATCGCATCGGTGGCGAGGTCCGGCCGGTTCGAACGATGGGGCGCGGATGAGGAAGCGTGAAGGCTATGCGCCATGGCGAAGGGCACCTCTGTCGGTCGGGAGCTGCCCGCGTTGTACAGGGGCTGCGCCTGCGCGTCAGCCCCTGCGAGTGCCACCCTGCCCTGCGCAGCTCAAGCGCGCCGCGGCACGCTGCCGGCATTCATGCCGCCATCGATCACGAGTTCGCTGCCGGTGACATAACGCGAGGCATCGGAGGCCAGATACAGCACGCCGGAGGCGATATCTGCCGCTTGGCCGGCACGACCCAGCGGCGTTGCGACCTTGGCGCGCTCCTCCGGATCGATCGGCGCGTTCTGGCCGGCGCCGGTCGCGCCGGTCGGGATCTTGCCCCAGATCGGCGTGTCGATGATGCCGGGATGCACCGAGTTGACGCGGATGCCGTCGCCGGCCGCCGCGCACTCCATCGCGATCGATTTCGCAAACAGCCGCACGCCGCCCTTGGTGGCCGAATAGGCCGACAGCCCGGGTGCACCGCGCAGGCCCGCCAGTGACGACATCATCACGATCGAGCCTCCACCGGTCTTGCGCATCAAAGGCAGGCAGTGCTTGACCGAGAGGAACACGCCGTCGAGGTTGATTGCGTTCTGCTTGCGCCAATCGGCCAGCGTCATGTCGACGATCGAGGGCACGGAGATGCCGATGCCGGCATTGGAGACCATGACGTCGAGCCGGCCATAGCGCTTTGCGACCTCGGCGACGACCTCGATCCAGCGTTCCTCGCTGGTGACATCCTGCTCCAGGAAAATTGCCTTGCCGCCGGCCTTGGTGATGCGCTTGGCGAGCTCGGGGCCGCGCAGCTCGTCGACGTCGGTTGCAATAACGGTGGCGCCCTCGCGCGCGAACAGCTCGACGATGGCCTCACCGATGCCGGAAGCGCCGCCCGTCACCAGCGCGATCTTGCCCTCAATCTGCCCTGCCATGTTCACTCCCTTTCTTTTTTTGTTGTTTGCGGCCGTTATCTAATCACGGATGGCCCTTGGTCCGGTAGCGCGATGTCGACGACGCGGAATTGCACACGCTCGACGCCCTGGTAGCGATCGACCGACAACGATCCCGCGACATGCATTTGCTGACCGCGGTTGGCGAGCAGCGCAGTGCCGAGCTTCTGGCCGACCGAACGGAACGCGATGCCGTTGACGATGGCACCGTCACCGGATTTGAAGCGCAGCCTCAAGTGCGCCTGCCCGACCTCGTCGGCATAGACGAGCTGGTGCGCCGGCAAGGCCAGCACCGGCTCCGGATTGCCGCTGCCGAACGGGCCGGCGCGGTTGAGGGTGGTCGCAAGCTCCGGCGTCACCGCGCGCGCGGAGACCGCGCCGTCGACATAGAGCTCGTGGACGTGCCGCGCCTCCGCGACATCGCGCGCCAGCGCGTTCTCCAGATAGGCGCGGAATTCGGCGAGCTTCTCCTTGCGCAGCGTCACGCCCGCAGCCATCGCGTGGCCGCCGCCCTTGAGCAGAATGCCATCAGCGACCGCCTGCCGCACCGCCTTGCCGAGATCGACGCCGGCGATCGAGCGGCCCGAGCCGGTGCCGATGCCGCCGGGCTCGAGCGCGATGGCAAAGGCGGGCCGCGAAAATTTCTCCTTCAACCGGGAGGCGACGAGGCCGACCACGCCGGGATGCCAGCCTTCGGAGGCCGTGACGATGACGCCGAGCTTGTCTTCCAGCCCGATCGAGGCGATCGCCTCGGCTTCCGCCTGCGCTTCCGCCGCCTGCTCGATGATGCGTCGCTCGTTGTTGAGGCGATCGAGCTCGGCGGCGATGCGCGCGGCCTCGACGCTGTCAGCTTCGAGCAAGAGCCGCACGCCGAGATCGGCGCGGCCGATGCGGCCGCCGGCATTGACGCGCGGCCCCAGCATGAAGCCGAGATGCCAGGCCTCCGGCGGACCGTTGAGCCGCGCCACGTCCATCAGCGCGGTATGGCCGACATGGTCGCGCCGCCGCATCGCGATCAGTCCTTTGGCGACGAAGGCGCGGTTGAGACCGACCAACGGGGCGACGTCGGCGACAGTGCCGAGTGCGACGTGATGCAGCATGCCGAGCAGATCGGGCTCGGGCATCTCGGCGCGCCAGAAACCGCGCTGACGCAGCTCGCGATTGACGGCGACCAGCGTCACCAGCACGAGGCCAACGGCGGCGAGATGACCAAGCCCCGAGAGATCGTCAGAGCGGTTCGGATTGACCAGCGCATCGACCTCGGGCAGATCGAGACCGCATTGGTGGTGGTCGATCACGACGACGGACATGCCGAGGCGCTTCGCCTCGGCCAGCGGCTCGATACTGGTGGTGCCGCAATCGACGGTGACAAGCAGCGTTGCGCCCTTCGCAGCGAGCGTGCGCACTGCTTCGGTGTTCGGGCCGTAGCCTTCGAAGATGCGGTCGGGAATGTGGATCAGCGGATCGAGGCCGCAATGGCGTAGATGCCAGGCGAGCAGCGCCGCCGATGTCGCGCCGTCGACGTCGTAATCGCCGAAGATCGCGACCTTCTCGCCCTTCGTTGCGGCATCCGCGATCCGCTGGGCAGCGGCTTCCATCTCCGTCACCGTGAACGGGTCCGGCAGCAGTTTTCGGATCGTTGGGTCAAGGAAGTCCGGCACGGTGTCGATGTCGACGCCACGGCCGGCCAGCACCCGCGCCAGCAGCTCCGGCAATTGGTGCCGCTGCACGATCGCAAGCGCCTTGGCCGCCCCGCGCCCGTCGAGCCGGTCACGCCAGAGCTTGTCGGTGAGCGAGCGCGTCACCCCCAGGAACGCCTGGGGCGCTTCGACGGGCAAGGCAGTGGCGGGTGGCGTCATGATTCGAGAACGATCTTGGGAACTCGGGGGGCCGGACGAACACGGAAGGCGTCCGGGTCACTGGCGGATTGGCCGGCAAGCCGCCGGATTTTGCAACGGTCACCAGGCACAAAGCGGTGGATGAGCGATCCTGGCGGCACGAGGTGACTATCATTTAGGCAATCCGCAAAACAGCAAATTAAGCGGGCGTTAGGCGGAATCCTCGAAAAGGAATCGTATTCGATCTGTAATTTGTTGTCCTGGGTTCATTGCAGATCAGACCTCATTGCCAAGGGAAGCTCCCGATGTCCGCTGCGCTGGGTCTGAAAGCCAAGCCGATTGCCACTGAACCCGCTGATGATGATTCCGACATCTCCGCACTGATCAACCGCCTGACTGCGGAGGTCAACCAGATCGCGGTCGACAAGACCAAGGCGATCCAACAAATCACCAACCAGATGAAGATGCTGGCCCTGAACGCGCTGATCGAGAGCTCGCGCGCCGGCGCGCAGGGCGCGGGCTTTGCGGTGGTGGCGCAGGAGGTGCGCGGCGTCGGCCAGCAGGTCGAGACCATCGCCCGCGAGCTCGAGACACAGTTGACGAAACGAACCGGCGACCTCGTCGCCTCGATCGACCGCATGAGCCAGCGCTCGCGCGGCGAGCGCATGGTCGATCTGTCACTCAATGCCATCGAGCTGATCGACCGCAATCTCTACGAGCGCACCTGCGACGTGCGTTGGTGGGCGACCGACTCCGCCGTGGTCGATTGCGCGGCTGCGCCGAGCGCGGCGGCTGTAAACCACGTCTCGCAGCGCCTCGGCGTGATCCTCGGGGCCTACACCGTCTATCTCGACCTCTGGCTCTGCGACCTCGACGGCAACGTCATCGCCAATGGGCGCGCCGACCGCTTCCGCGTCGTTGGCCAGAACGTCGCCCACACCAAATGGTTTCGCGAGGCGCGATCCTTGCGCTCCGGCGACGACTACGTCGCCGGCGACGTCGAGAACCAATCGCTGCTCGGCAACGCGCAGGTCGCGACCTATTGCGCCAGCGTCCGCGCCGGCGGCCAGGCCCACGGCGCGCCGATCGGCGTGCTCGCCATCCATTTCGACTGGGAGCCGCAGGCCCGCGCCATCGTCCAGGGCGTGCGCATCGGCGACAGCGACAAGGCCCGCGTACTGCTGGTCGATTCGAATCTTCGCGTGATTGCCGCTTCCGACGGCCAGGGCATCCTCAGCGAGCGTATCTCGATCTCGCTGAATGGCCAGCGCTCCGGCTTCTATCACGACCGCACCGGTGCGCTGGTCGCATTCCATGCCACCCCGGGCTATGAGACCTATCGTGGGCTCGGCTGGTACGGCGTGATCGTCTGCGGGGCGTGAGGCGCCCCGCAAAATCGGACGGGTAGCCCGCCAATATCAAAACTCGCGAAAACAACCCCATGCACAGTAGCAAGGGGTTGCTTTCATTGGTGTTTTCCGACGAGGCTTCCTTGCTGTTCTCAGGGGCCGTCACAACGCTTTGACACGTCGGGCAAAACACTGGCAATCTGCGATCGTCGCAGGTTGTGTTCACAGCACGAGGGATGATCCCTTAGCGGTTTTGTGAGATCGCACCCCGGCTTCTGAAGCATTTTCCGGCAAGCCACGCTCGTTACAGACAAGAGCCCCGCGCCAATGGTCGCGTAGAGTCGCTTCGCATCACGTTCATCGACGTGAGAGCGCGAGTTCGCATTGGTCATCTCGCGCTCCGAAATCCCGAGGAGACATGCCATGAAGATCGTCGTGATCGGTGGGACCGGATTGATCGGATCCAAGCTCGTGGCGAAGCTCAAACAGCAGGGCCATGAGGCCGTGGCCGCCTCGCCGAAATCAGGTGTGAACGCCGTGACCGGCGAAGGCCTCGCTGCCGCACTGGCCGGCGCCGATGTCGTCGTTGACGTCGCCAATGCACCGTCCTGGGAGCCGGCCGCCGTGCTCGATTTCTTCCAGCGTTCGAGCCAAAATCTCGTCGCGGCAGAGGCTGCTGCGGCCGTGAAGCATCACGTGGCCCTTTCAATTGTCGGCACCGAACGGTCGCCCGACAACACCTATTTCCGTGCCAAGCTCGCCCAGGAGACCATCATCAAGTCCTCTTCGGTCCCCTACTCGATCGTGCGCGCCACTCAGTTCTTCGAATTCCTCGCCGCCATTGCCGAAACAGGCGTGATCGAAGGGAAGATCGTCGTTCCCACGGCCCAGTTTCAGCCGATCGCAGCCGATGACGTCGTTGCTCGCCTCGCGGAGGTCGCAACGGGCCGGCCGCTCAACGGTACGATCGATATCGCAGGACCTGAGAAGGCCCCCTTCAATGAATTCATCGCGCGTCGCCTGAAGGCGGCCGGCGACACACGTCCCGTGGTCGGAGACCCGAAGGCGCTGTATTACGGCGCCCCCATCGACGACACATCGCTGAACCCGCTCGGCGAGGCGCGGCTCGGGAAAACGCCGCTCGCAACATGGCTCGCCGGCCTCTGAGACTTGTAATCACGACCATCACCGCAGTGAAGGACATCCCATGCGCAGATTGCTGATCGCTACAGCGGTTTATGCTGCCTCGTTGCTGACGGCTCATGCAGCCGAGCCGGCAGCGCCATTGGCAAAGGTAACGGTCGTGTTCGACCAGACTCTGCCCAACGTCCCCGGCAAGAGCATGAAAGGCGTGCTGGTCGAATATGGCCCCGGGGGCTCCTCACCCGCGCACATTCATGCTCCCTCTGCCTTCATTTATGCCACGGTCCTGGAAGGCGCGATCCGCAGTCAGGTCAATGATGGCCCCGCCAAGGTCTTTCACAAGGGAGAGAACTTTTCCGAGCGGCCCGGCGACCGCCACGCCGTCAGCGCGAATGCCAGCAATACCGAGCCTGCGAAACTGCTTGCGGTGTTCGTGGTGGATACGGCCGACAAGGAGTTGACGACTCCGATCGCGAAATAGTGCCGGATCCGCAAGCGCAGCCGACAATCCCGATCGGCAGGGTTATCGCATACGTCGCTCTTTACCAATTCGACCGATGGGCGAGTGGATAGAGTTGCGGTTGGCATCTCTGGTCGTGCTAGCGCGTGTACCCATAAACCCGGCGGCGTGATGCGACCAAAAGGAATGTCTGCTTTGCCCCTATAGCGACCGAGTTCGTGCGGCAGCGCGATATGTCGCGATGGGCCAATTGGCGACATTCTGTCGCTCATCCGACGACTTCTCCGTCCGGTGTAAGGTTAGATGCGCAGACATCGCATGTGGCCACCGAATAACCGAAGTCTCGAAAGCAACGGTCAAGTTAACGTTTCCTTCCTTCAGCGTATCATTCGGGGAGCCTGGCTCGCCGCAATCCTTCTTCGTATCGCGAGATGTCTTCGGCACGCCGATAAGGTCCCAGCACGTTTTTGAGGTTGGAAACCCGCAGTGTAGGATTGAGTTGGCGCAGGCGCACGACCGCCTTCTGCGCTTGATCGAGCCTTCCCGCCATCGCATTGCTCGCAGCGCCAATACGAAGTAGAGGTTGAGAGTTTGGATTGTCCTGCAACGCCATTGCCGCCCACGATGCCGCTTCGTCATAGCGACTTAGGAAAAAATGTGCATGCGCAGTCCCAGCTCGCATCGGTGCGCCCCACGGATCAAGTGGGCTTAGGCGTATGGCACGCTTGAAGCGCTCGATCGCTAGCTCGTATTCGCCGAGCCAGTTCTTTACCCAGCCACCGCAATCCCACGCCTCGGCCACATTGGAATTGAGCGCAAGCGCGCGATCGATTAAGGCGGCGCCTCGATCGAGATCGCGAACAACATATGCCAATGCCCATCCGCTATCAGCGAGCGCGATTGCATCATCCCTACCTAGCTCAACCGCCCGCTGAGCGAGCCTCGATACCTCGGCCACCTCCTCCGGTGTGAGTGAAATCCAGCCAAAGGCCTTGGCATTGGCATAGCAAAAGGCGGCACGAGCGTAGGCTGTCGCAAAGTAGGGGTCCAGCTCGATCGCGCTGTTGAATAGGTGCAGTGCCTCGCTGCACGCTTGCTGACTAGCATCCTGATAGGACTTAGCTAAACCGCGCAAGTAGTGATCATAGGCGTCAAGACGCTCGGTTGCCTTGCGTGTGGCACGCTCTATCTCGGCTCTCTCCACCGCCGGCCCGATTGCTCCGACAATGCTCTCCGTCACCTGGTCCTGCAGATCGAAAATGTCGCCGAGCCCACCATCAAACCGGTTCGCCCAAAGATGCGCGCCAGTAGCGGTATCGATAAGCTGTCCCGTGATGCGCACCCGGTTTGCCGCCCTGCGAACGCTTCCTTCCAACACATAGCGAACTCCAAGCTCACGCCCGACTACCTTCACGTCGACGGCGCGACCCTTGTACGCGAAGCTGGAATTGCGGGCGATGACAAACAGCGCCTTGAAATGAGATAGCGCCGTGATGATGTCCTCGACCATTCCATCGGCAAGGTAGTCCTGTTCGGGATCCCCGCTCATGTTGGTGAAAGGTAATACCGCAATCGACGGTTTGTCCGGAAGCGCCAGTGCGGGGCTTGCCGATTGCGTCCGCAGCTCTGTAGCTGGTGCTGGCACTCGGAACACGTGGACCGGTCGAGCGATGTTCTTGAGCTGACGCTCGCCGAGATCCTCAAAGACCAGATCTAGCTTGTCGCGTACTTGATCGTGCACGACTCTGCTCACGCAAATCCCATTGGCTTCGGCGAGGGCTTCGAGCCGTGCCGCAACATTGACACCATCGCCGTAAATATCGTCGCCGTCGATGATAATGTCCCCGAGATTGACGCCGACGCGGAACTCGATGCGATGGTCCGCCGGGACATCCTCATTGCGACCCTGCATAGCGCGCTGTACCTCGACGGCGCATTCGACGGCTTCGATCACGCTCGAGAATTCGATCAGGAGGCCATCGCCTGTGGTCTTGACGATGCGGCCCTGGTGCTCGGCAATGTTCGGCGCGATCAGTTCTCGTTGATGCGTCTTGAGCGCCGCCAAGGTCTCGGCTTCGTCGACACCCATCAGCCGGCTGTAGCCGACAACGTCGGCGGCGACGATAGCGGCGAGCTTCCGGGCCATGCCCACACCCGTTCAGGTTCGAGGGCTAGAGCCAGTCTACCCGAATAGGCGCCGATGGTCATCAGGTCCGTAGCGGTTCCGTAATTCCGTTATGGGTTCAAAGGCTGCCCTCGTTAGCCAGCATGACCTTGGTCGGGTCACCTCTATGAAGCGGACATCCCCGAACTCTGGGCTGAGGTCAGCCACGGGCACATTGAGCCGTTCCCGATAATTTAAGCTGCTGCTATAATTCCGGCCGGCCGGAAAATCCCGGCAAGCGCGGGGGCGCCAATGCAGCCAGACACCCGGTACGCCAAGAGCGGCGACGTTCACATAGCCTATCAAGTGTTCGGCGAGGGCCCGCTCAATGTTGTCTTCGCTCCGCCGGGCTTTACCAACGTCGAGCACTGGTGGGACGAACCGGAGGTGAGTCGTTGGCTGCTGCGCCTGGCGCGCTACGCCCGGGTGGTGATGTTCGACAAGCGCGGCACGGGCCTATCGGATCGGGTCGCTGACTACCCGGGTCTAGACCAGCGCATGGACGATCTGCGGGCAGTCACGGACGCCGCCGGGATGGAACAGGTGGCGCTTCTTGGCATTTCGGAAGGCGGCACGATGTCGGCGCTGTTCGCCGCGACCTATCCCAGTCGCTGCCGCGCGCTGGTGCTCTGCAACGCCTATTCGGCATCGACATTTGCTCTGTCGACGCTGGGGCAAAATCTCGACTATATCGAGCGTGACTGGGGCAGCGGCGGCAGCGTGGCAAGGTATGCGGCCTCCCGCGTCAATGACTGCGCGTTCAAACGCTGGTGGGGCAAGAACGAGCGAGTGTCCAATAGTCCTGCCGGCGCTGCGGCGTACGCGCGCATGAACCGTCAGATTGATATCAGCGACATCGTCTCGACGATCCGGGTCCCGACCCTCGTCATCCACCGGACGGACGACAGGAACATCAGCGTCGAGGGCGGCCGGTTTCTCGCCACGCATATTCCAGGCGCTCGCTATCTCGAGTTCCCAGGCGTCGACCACATCCCCTTCGTCGGCGACAATGCCGACGACATCGCCGATGCGATCGAGGAGTTTCTGACCGGCTCGCATGCCCCCGTCGCGGCCGACCGCGTGCTTGCTACGGTGCTCTTCACAGACATCGTCGGCTCGACGGAGAAAGCCGCCGCACTCGGCGACCATCGCTGGCACGATCTCCTTGACTCTCATCACACCGCGATACGGCGTACCCTCTCACGCTTCCGCGGCCGCGAAATCAAGACGACCGGCGACGGCGTTCTTGCTACTTTCGACGGTCCGGCACGCGGCGTGCGCTGCGCTTGCGCCATCGCCGACGAAATCAGGCCGCTTGGCATCGAAGTCCGCGCCGGTCTTCATACCGGCGAGTGCGAAGTGATCGGTGATGATATCGGCGGCATTGCCGTTCACATCGGAGCGCGTGTGGCGGCGCTCGCCGGCGCGAGTGAGGTGTTGGTGTCGGGCACGGTCAAGGACCTAGTGGCGGGTTCCGGCTTGCGTTTTGGTGACCGCGGCAATCATTCGCTCAAGGGTGTCCCCGGAGATTGGCGCATCTTTGCAGTCGAACGGTGAATGCGCCGTCTAACCAATTCGGATTGACACTCCTCGGCTTTTTTCTCTCGCGCCAAATGTCCCTTGTGGGTCAAAATGCGAAGACCTCAGAGTGAGGAAATCCAGTCCGCTCCGCCCTACTAAGCGGCCTCAATACCTTCCGTGACTTCGCTGATGGGCCAATAGCGGCAGGGTGGGGGAACTGGGGCCGCAGATTGTCCTCTGCCCGACCAAGGAATAAAATGCCCTCCAACTTTCCAAGTTTGCAACCATCCAGTGCGCAAGCTCATCGCGGGCAACGCGAGGGGGAGAGCCTCATCATCGGAGGTACACATGGCAGCGGAAGATCTTGATCGCGCAGTCGAGCGAAGTCATCGAGCCGTGGCAGCGGTATTCCGAGGTGATCCGGGCCCGGCGACGGCTCTCTTTTCAGAAAATGATGACGTCACTTTGGGCAACCCTTTTGGGCCCTATGCACGCGGCCGTAAAGAGGTCGAAGAAACGATTGCCCGTGCCGCCTCGAACTATCGCGATGGCGACGTGACCGGCGTGGAACTTGTAGCGACATATGTGTCCGATGGGCTCGCCTGTGTCGTCGAAGTGGAGCGAGGGCATGCCAAAGTTGGTGGGAGCGATCAAACGGCCACACTGGCTTTGCGTGTGACCAGCCTCTTTCGCTTGGAGCACGACGTTTGGAAACTTGTCCACCGGCATGCCGACCCGATCACGACACCACGTCCAGCAGCGTCTGTGATCAGCCAATAGCAACGCGCTATCATTCGTTCGGCGTTCTCATCTTCCGCGACAACAATCTGCTTGCCGCGAGTACGCGGCCGCGACTTCTGTTGTGGGTCATTTTCGACGGTCTTGGCAGAGATTGAGGGCTGGTTGATGTCCGCTGCTGTCCGTAAGCGCCATACAAGGCTCGGGCCAGGAGCGTTGCATTTGGCCGGACTGCCGTGATTCAAACTCCCGAACTGGGGGCTCGAATCATGCGCTACGAACTCGCCGACCATGAATGGACTGCCCATCAAGCCGATGCTGCCGAACAAGCCGCGTGGCGTCCTCGGGTGAACGACAGACGGGTCCTGAATGGCATCTTCTGGGTACTCCGATCAGGAGCACCCTGGCGTGATCTGCCGACAGCGTTTGGCCCATACACCACTTGCTACAACCGGTTCGTCCGCTGGCGGCGGGCTGGTGTCTGGCGCCGCATCATAGAAGCGCCTGCCACGGCCCATGATGCCGCCGTCCAGATGATCGACACCTCCATTGTCCGCGTGCATCAGCATGGAGCCTGCTTCACAAGAAACCAACGCCAATCGATGGGAAGGTCCCGCGGCGGCCTAACGAGCAAAATCCATGCGGTGGTCGATAGCAATGGTCTGCCAGTGCGGTTGGCGCTGAGCCCCGGTGAGGCCCACGACGTCCGACTTGCCGGAAAACTGCTGTCTCGTCTGAGATCCGGGTCAATGCTGCTTGCCGACAGTGGCTATGACGCCGACTGGATAAGAGAGCTTGCCATGAAGAAGGGCGCATGGGCCAACATCCCGCCGAAGAGCAATCGCAGAGATCCGATCTGCTTCAGCCCCTATCTCTACCGCGCTCGCAACCAGGTCGAGCGGTTCTTCAACAGGATCAAACAATGTCGTCGGGTGGCAACGCGCTACGACAGGCTTGCCGCCAACTACCTTGCCTTTGTTCAACTCGCGTCAATCAGGCTATGGCTGCGTCTTTATGAGTCCGCGTCCTAGTTCCTCCACGGCTCGTTGTTGCGATGCGTCGTTTTCCAGGGGATGAAACCTCCGCAGAGTTCCGTGTACCAAGAGGCGCGCGCATGCATTGCGCGACGGTGGAACCGGCCGACGAGCCGGTCAGCGCCACTTGTCGCGCGCCCAGCACGCCCCAAATGAACGGGGTGGTCGACCGCTCGATTTCCGGAAGGCGGGACCCACCGAGGTTCTCCGTCGCGGAGACCAGCATGCCGTCACCGGCACCCACAAACGAAGCTGAGAGGTTGGCCGCCCTGCGCGCGCTCGACATCGTCGATAGCGCGCCGGAAGTTGCTTATGACGAAATCGCCGAGCTCGCGGCGCAGCTCTGCAGCTGCCCAGTCTCTTACATCAGCTTCATCGACGACGAGCGGCGCTGGCTCAAGGCACGATATGGTCTGCCGGCCGAAGTCACTGACGCTCCGCGCGAGAACGCTGTCTGCACAACGACGATTTGCGGCACCGAACTACTCGTCGTTCCCGACCTGAAACGGGATCCGCGTTTCGAAAACAGCCCGATGGTCTCACTGAAGCCATCCTGCCGATTCTATTGCGGCATGCCGCTCATCACTGACGAAGGTTATGCGCTCGGAACGCTTTGCGTGATGGACTTCGAGCCGAGGCAGCTGTCTTTCGAGCAGACGGAAGCTCTTCGAATGCTGTCGCATCAGGTGCTGGCGCAACTGGAACTCCGTCGCAAGCTGATCGAGGATCGCCAGACCATCAAGCAACTGGAGCAAGCACGCCTCGAGGCCGCCGCTGAGCGAGCACGCGCCGAGGAATTGTTGCACAACGTCTTGCCGGCGCCGATCGCCGACGAGCTGACGCGACGCGGCAGAGTTCAGCCGAAATACACCCGGTCGGCCACCATTCTGTTCGCGGATATTCAGGGCTTTACCCTGCTCGCCGAACGGACCGAGCCAGCCAGGCTCATCCATCTCCTCGACGAATATTTCTCGGCCCTGGACGAAATCGGTGCCCGACACGGTCTGGAGAAGGTCAAGACCATGGGCGATGCCTACATGGCGGTTGCGGGCGTTGTTTCGCCCGACCGGCGGCACTCGATCGATGTCTGCCTCGCGGCGTTGGAGATGCGGGCGCAGCTCGACTACCTGAGAGCGGAATGCGAAGCGATCGGCGAACACGCCCTGCAATTGCGCATCGGAATCCATACCGGACCGGTCATTTCCGGCGTCGTCGGCAACCGCAGAATAACCTTCGACATCTGGGGGGATGCGGTCAACACCGCGTGGTTCATGGAGGCGTTCGGAGTCGCTGGCCGGATCAACGTCTCGGAAACCGTGGCCGGGCACGTCCACGGGCTATTCGACCTGGAGTCCCGCGGCTCCATCGAGGCCAAGCACGCGCGCGCACACCAAATGTTCTTTCTCAACGGCCTTAAGAGGGAATATTCGCGCAACGAAGACGGAAATCTGCCGAACGATCATTTTCTTTCCGAGTATCACCGTATCGGTGGTTCGCGATTGGCCCACGAACGCTGAGAGCGCGTTCAGTGCCGCAACCGATGATCGCAGAACGGTTTGCAGACGAACTGCCTGGCTCGCTCACCTGATTTGCCGTCAGCTCGACTTAGCGCCGCGCCGAGCCGCCATCTCCGCTGCAAGCAGCAGCGCGGCGCGGCTGGCGCCGATCGAGGCGATGCCTTGCCCTGCGATGTCGTAGGCGGTGCCGTGCGCGGGCGTGCAGATCGGGAATGGAAAGCCCCCGAGCAGGGTCACGCCGCGATCAAATCCCATCAGCTTCATCGCGATCTGCCCCTGGTCGTGATACATCGTCAGCACCGCGTCGAAGGCGCCGGCCTTGGCGCGTAGGAACACGGTATCGGCGGGGAACGGTCCCTCCGCGGCGATGCCCTCGCGCTGAGCGGTTGCGACCACGGGCGCGATGACATCGATCTCCTCGCGGCCGAAATTGCCGCCGTCGCCGGCATGCGGATTGAGACCCGCAACCGCGATGCGCGGTCGCGGAAAACCGGCATTGCGCATGCAAGAATCGGTCAGCTTGAGCGCGCGATGGATACGTTCGCTGGACAGCTTTGCAGCGACGTCTTTGAGCGGAATGTGGGAGGTGACGCGTGCATTCCAGAGCTGGTCCAGCACGTTGAACTCGCTCGCCGCGGTCTTGAGGCCGACCACCTCGGCGGAGAACGCGATCTCATCATCGTACTCGGCGCGGGCAAGGCGCATCGCCTGCTTGTTGAAAGGGGTGAAGCAGACCGCATCGACGCGTCCGTCGCGGCCGAGCTCGAGTGCGTACCGGTAATTGGCCAGTGCGAATTTTCCGCCAGCAAGGGTCGCGGTCCTCGGCTCGACCTCCTTGAGATCGAGATGGCCGAGATCGACAAACAGCGTCTCGCCCTCCGCCGCGCGAAGGTCGGCCCCCTGCTCCACCATCGCCAGCTTCGGCTTGACGCCGGCGACGCGCGCGCCTTCGTCGAAGATGCGGCGGTCACCGATGACGACGAGCCGGCAGCTCGCGCGGATGTCGTCCTGCACCGCGAGCTTCGCCGTCAGCTCGGGGCTGATGCCGGCGGGATCTCCCATGGCCAATGCAATCAGCGGCTTTGCGGTCATATGATCACCTTTTCCTCAGCTGTCGTCCGATCGGTAGATGGCGCGGGTTTGCGCCAGAGCCGCGCGAGCTGCAGCACGAGCGGAAGCAGCAACAGTGCGATCCCGGCCACGATCAGGCACGTCACCAGCTTGTTTGCAAAGAAGATCCCGAGCGATCCCTTGGAGATCAGCATCGACTGCCGGAACGCATCCTCGGCCTTGTCGCCGATGACGATCGCGAGCACGAGCGGCGCCAACGGATAGAACAGCTTCTTGAAGAGATAGCCGACGATCCCGAAGCCGAGCATCATGACGACGTCGAGATAGGAGTTCGACACCGAATAGGCGCCGACGACGCAGATGATCACGATCAGGGGCGCGATCACCACGAAGGGAATCCGCATCAGGGCGGCGAAGACCGGAACGGTCAGCAGCACCAGCGCGACTGCGACGATGTTGCCGACATACATCGAGGCGATCAGCCCCCAGACGAAATCCTTACTGTCGACAAACAGCATCGGCCCGGGATTGAGGCCCCAGATCATCAGCCCGCCCATCATGACCGCCGCGGTCGCCGAGCCGGGAATGCCGAGCGAGAGCATCGGCAGTAACGCGCTGGTGCCGGCGGCATGATCGGCCGTCTCCGGCGAGATGATGCCTTCGACCTCGCCCGTGCCGAAGTATCGGCCGCAGCGCGAGAAACGGCGGGCGATGCCGTAGCTCATGAAGGATGCCGCGGTCGGGCCGCCTGGCGTGATCCCCATCCAGCACCCGATCGCGGCGCTGCGCAGCAAGGCAACGCCATGCTGCGGCAGACGGCCGACGGCGCGGAACACTTCGCGCCAGTCGATCTTGGAGGACACCGCGCGGGCATGAAACTCCTCTTCCACGGCGACCAGCAGCTCGCCGATGCCGAACAGGCCCATCACGGCGACGACGAAGCTCACGCCCTTGACGAGTTCGTCGACGCCCATGGTGAGGCGGACGCTGCCGGAGACGGTGTCGATGCCAATGGCGGCGATCGCAAAGCCGATCGCCAGCGCCACGACGGTCTTGATCGGCGCCGCACCACCCATGCCGACGAAGCTCGCGAAGGCGAGGAAATAGACCGCAAAATACTCGGCCGGCCCGAACGCGAGCGCAACCTGCGCCACCCAGGATGCGAGGAAGGTGATCAGTATGACGCCGATCAGCGCGCCGAACGCCGCCGAACCGAAGGCGGTCGCGAGCGCCGTCGTTGGCCGGCCGTCGCGCGCCATCGGGTAGCCGTCGAAGGTGGTCGCGACCGACGACGGCTCGCCGGGAATGTTGAAGAGGATCGAGGTCACCGAGCCGCCGAACAGCGCGCCCCAATACATGCTGGAGAGCAGGATGATCGCCGAGACCGGTTGCATGCCGAAGGTCAGCGGCAAGAGCAGCGACACTCCGTTCGGCGCACCCAGCCCCGGCAGCACGCCGACGAGAATGCCGAGCAGCACCCCGACGGCCATCAGGGCCAGATGCGGCACGGTGACCGCGATGGTGAAGCCGTGCAGGAGCTCTGCGAGATTATCCATCGGCTTCTCCGTCAGAACCCGAGCGCGGCGGCGAGCGCGCCGTGCGGCAGGCTGACCTGGAACATGCGCTCGAACACGACGTAGAGCGCGAGTGCCGTCGCCCCCGCCATGGCAAGCGCGCGCGGCATGGATTGGTGCCGGGGGATCGCCAGCACCGCGAAGACATACAGCGCCGAGGCGACGTACATCCCGGCCAGCGGAATCGCGGCCACGAAGATAGCGGCCGGCACGAACAGGCCGGCGAGCCGGCGCAGCTCGATGGGCGTGATGGCGATGGGGACATTGGCCAGTGTGGCAGCCGGTAATATGCCGCGCACCATATTGTAGAGGCTCCCAAGCACGATGATGATCCCGGTCAGGAACGGAAACGTGCCGGCGTCCACACCCGCGCTCGACCAGCCGATACCATTGTCGAGGCTGGAGACGACGACGGCCGCACCAAAGCTGCCGGTGAGGACGGCGGTCGCAAGTTCAAGCGCGCGGCGCGAGATCATTCGGGGCTCCAGGCGAGCAGCGGACCTAATTTCCTCCGTCGTCCCGGCGAAGGCCGGGACCCATAACCACAGGGAGGAGTTTGACGAAAACTAGGAGTCAGAAATTCGTTGGTACGAGGACCGCCGCCCATCGAGAGATCACGCGGTATGGGTCCCGGCCCCCGTGCGCATTGCGCACTAGGCCGGGACGACGGCGGAGTAAGGGGCACGCCCCGCCTCACTTGACGAGCCAGCCCTGCTCGCCGGCGACCTGCTTGACGTGCTCGAGGTCCTCCTTGATGAACTTGTCAAGCTCGGCGCCGGTCAGGAAGGTGTCGACCTGCGAGGTCTTCTCGATGTAGTCCTTCCATTCCGGCGTGGCCTGGACCCTCTTCATGAGGTCGACATAGAACGCGGCCTGGTCCGGCGTGACCTTGCCGGGGAGCCACACCGTGCGCGGCTGCTCATATTGCTTGATGTCGAGGCCCTGCTCGACGCAGGTCGGAACGTCGCTCCAGCCTTCGGTCGCGGTAACCTTCGAGCCCTGCGGCAGCCGCTTCGGACTGAAAACACAGAGCGGGCGCTGCGTGCCGCCGCGCCATTGCCCGAGGCTTTCGCTGGGATTGTTGACGTGGGAGTCGAGGTGTCCGCCGGCGAGCTGGACCGCGGTCTCGGCGCCGCTCTTGAAGGGGATATAGGTCAGCTTGACCTTGCCGGCCTTCTCGATCATGCGCGTCAACACCTCGTCGGTGTCCTTTGACTGCGCGCCGCCCATCTTGAATTCGCCCGATGCTGCCGCCTTCAGATAGTCGCCCGCCGTCTTGTACGGCGCGTCCTGCTTCACCCAAAGCAAAAATTCGTCCTGCGCCATCGCCGCGATCGGGGTCAGATCGGTGTAGTTGAAGGCGACCTTGGAGACGAGCGGCTGCTGCCAGGCGTTCGACGTGCCGAAGATCACCTTGTAGGGATCGCCGGCGGAAGCCTTGCCGTAGACATAGCCTTCGGCGCCGCTGCCGCCGCCCTTGTTGACGACGACGATCGGCTGCTCCGTCAGCTTGTGCTTGGTGATGATGTTCTGCACCGCGCGGGCAAGGTTGTCGGTGCCGCCGCCCGGCCCGGCAGTGGCCACGAACTCGATCGGCTTTTGCGGTTGCCAGGCCGCACACGCCGGCATCGTGCCGGCGAGCACGGTCGCGGCCGCGGAGAGCAGAAATGTTGACGTCCGACCCATAATTTCCTCCAGCTGATTTTTGTCTTTTGTTGTTGTCGTATCGACGCCCGTTCAGGCGACGCGTTCCTCGCGTCTTCCTGCGGCCAGCACGATCGCGCCTTCTTTTTCGAGCGCTTCGATTCGTGACTGGTCGAACCCGTGCTCGGCCAGCACCTCGCTCGTGTGCTGACCATAGACCGGCGCGCCTGCCAGCACTTTGCCTGGGGTCTCCGAAAACTTGATGGGAAGTCCGATCGTCTTGACGGGACCGAGCGTGGAGTGCTCGACCTCGACGACCATCTCGCGCGCCAGCGTCTGCGGATCGCTGAGCGCTTCCAGCATGTCGTGCACGGGGCCGCAGGGCACGCCCTTCTCGTCCAGCGCCGCGAGCCAGTGCGCGCGGGATTTGGTGCGGAAGCGTTCGCTCAGGACCGCTTCCAGCTCTTTCAGATTGGCCATGCGGTCGGCCCCGTTAACGAAGCGCGGATCGGCAGCGAGCTCGCTGGCGCCGAGGGCTTCCAGCATCAACAGCCAATGCTTCTTGTTGGCGCCGCCGACCACGAGCCAGCCATCCGAGGCTTCGAAGGCCTGATAGGGTGCGTTGAGCGGATGCGCCGACCCCATCGCGCGCGGCGCGGTGCCCGCGGCCAGTGCGATGGTCGATTGCCAATAGGTCTGCACCAGGGCGGCTTCATAGAGCGAAGTCTCGACCCACTGCCCTTCGCCGGTCTTGAGGCGATGCGTATAGGCGGCGAGAATGCCCATGCTCGCGAGCAGGCCGGCGGTGATGTCGGACAGCGGCGGGCCGCATTTGACGGGCGGACCGTCGGGACGTTCACCGGTGAAGCTCATGATGCCGCTCATGGCCTGCGCGACCAGATCGAAGCCGCGGCGATGCTTGTAGGGACCGGTGCGGCCGAAGCCCGATAGCGAACAGTAGATCAGCGCCGGGAATTCGGCGTGCAGTGCCTCGTAGCCAAAACCGAGACGCTCCATCGCGCCGGGCGCAAAATTCTCGACCAGCACGTCGGCGCTCGCGATCAATCGCCGCAGCACCTGCTTGCCGCCGTCGGTCTTCAGATCCAGCACGATGCCGCGCTTGTTGCGGTTCATCATCAGGAAGGAGGCCGCCTCGTCACCGATCTTCGGCGGCACCGAATGGCGGGTGTCGTCGCCGTTCGGCCATTTCTCGATCTTGATGACGTCGGCGCCCATGTCGGCGAGCATCAGGGTGCAGGTCGGCCCGGCCATGACATGGGTGAGATCGATGACCTTGAGACCGGCGAGCGGTCCCGAACGACGAGAGGTGGATTGCGAACTTTGCATCGGGCCCGTCCTATTGGCCGCGCCATTGAGGCGCGCGCTTGTTGAGGAAAGCATCGAGCCCTTCGCGAAAATCCTGGCTCGTGTAGCACATCAGGATGAGATCTTCGCCCTCGTCCCGCGTCAGCCGCCTTTGCAGGCGCGCCACAGCCTGTTTGGTCGCATTCAGCGTCAGCGGCGCGTGACTGGCGACGAGCCGGGCCACCTCCTCAGTGCGCCGCTCGAGCGCGGCAATATCCTCGACGACTTCGCCGAGCAGCCCGACACTTGCGGCCTCGGTGGCGTCGACAAGACGCGCGGTGAAGATCAGATCCTTGACGCGCGCGGCGCCGATGAGCGCGGTGAGACGGCTGACATTGGACATCGACAGGCAATTGCCGAGCGTGCGGGCGATGGGGAAACCGATTTTGGCGCTCCTGGTGCCGATGCGGAGATCGCAGGCTGCGGCGATGCCCGCCCCGCCTCCGGTACAGAACCCGTTGATCGCCGCGATCGTCGGCACCCGGCACTGCTCCAGCGTGGTCAGCACCCGATCGATGCGGTTCTCGTAGTCGATCGCGTCCTGCGGCGTCTTGAACTCGCGGAACTGGTTGATGTCGGTGCCCGATGCGAACGCCTTGTCGCCGGCCCCGCGCAGCACCAGCACCTTGATCGCATGGTCGCGGTTGGCCTCCTCGCAGATCGCGGCGAGCCGCTCGTACATCGCGAAGGTGAAGGCGTTGCGGGCCTGCGGACGGTTGAAGGTGATCCGCCCAATGCCGTCCTGGCGTTCGAAGACGAGGTCTTCTGCCTCCACTTGCAGGTCCATTTCCTCATGCCTTTCTGTTTTTTACATTTTTGAATGCAAAATTTGGAATTTTCAAGCAGGAACTTGCAAATATCCGCACATGGGTTCACTTTTGAATGCAAATTGAGTTCAGACCCATGCTTCATGAAGAAGTCGTCGGCCGCATCCGCGCCATCCTGCTCGACGGCGAAATCCCGCCGGGCGCGCGGATTCCCGAGCGCGAGCTGTGCGAGCGGCTCGAGATCTCGCGCACGCCGCTGCGCGAGGCGCTCAAGGTGCTGGCCGCCGAAGGCCTCGTGCAGCTGCTGCCGCATCGCGGCTCGCGGGCGGCGAAGCTGACCGACAAAGACATGCGCGACCTGTTCGAGGTCTGCCAGGGTCTGGAGGCCCTCGCCGGCGAGCTTGCCTGCGAGCGCATCACCGATGCCGAGATCGACGAGATCGCCGCGGTGCATGCCGCCATGGTGCAGCATTATCGCGACGGCGATCTGATCCAGTACTATCGCGGCAACCGCGCCATTCACGAAGCCATCGTCAATGCTGCCGGAAACCCGGTGCTCGCGGGGCTTTACACCTCGGTGACCGCGCGCATCCGCCGCGCGCGCTACGTTACGCCGATGACGCCGCAGCGCTGGGCGCTCGCCGTGAAGGAGCATGATGCAATCCTGAACGCGCTGCAAAGGCGCGACGGCGCCGGCCTCGCCCACATCCTGCGTGCGCATCTACGGCACAAGCGCGAAGAGGTTTTGCAGGCGGGTTTTGCCGAAAGGGAGGGAAACGACCTCACACTGCGAATCGCGTGAGGCGCGGCCCTGAACTTCTAACGTCGACCGCCGAAACTATGAATCCTGGCGTGGAATGCCGCCAAAGACCTCGACGAGGCGAAAGCGCTCGCACATCAGCATCATGTCGTCGCTATATCGTCCAAGCCTACCGAAATACGCCTGATGGGCGCGGCGCCAATAGGCCAGGCTCCGGTCACCTTCACCCTCATCATATGCAAAGGCTGCGTCGACCTCATTGAAGCGCCGATATGTTACGTCGATGGATTCGATGACGCAGCGCGCCTCTCCTCGCCCGTCGAGCACGACCCAGCGCTCACCGGGCGTGGACGTGTTCGGCTCGTCTTCGGTGCTGCACGTCGCGGTCTTGATGCCCTTGATGACGAGTTCGATCAATTCATCTGCGAGTGCGGGGCTGTCCCCGAACGCAAACGTCCGGAGGTTCCGATAGCGCTCGGGAATCGGTTTTCTCATAGGTCTTCAGGCCTTCACGTCCCCTCGTCGTGCGCAAGCAGACTTTACTGGGTCATGAAGACACGGCCTAACAGCCCAGCTTGTCGGCGATGCCGCCAAAATCCTTGGCGACGATGTCCCAGTTGCCGGTGGCCTCGAAATCGACCTTCTGCAGCGGACCATATTCGGTCGGCCGTGCCACGAACGCGGTCTTCAGCCTGTTCTTCTGGGCGGCCGCGAGATCACCGTTGTGGGCGGCGACCATCATTACCTCTTCCGGCTTGAGACAAAGCAAGCGCGCGGCACCGAGATAGGTTTCCGGATCGGGCTTGTAGTGCTCGAACAGCTCGGCCGACATGATGAGGTCCCACGGGAGCCCTGCAAACTTCGCCATGTTGGTGAGCAGCGCGACATTGCCGTTCGACAGCGGCGAGATCACGAATTTCGATTTGAGCCGCGTGAGGCCGGCGACGCTATCGGGCCAGGGATTGAGACGATGCCAGCCTTTGGTGAGGTAGTCGAGATCGGCTTCCGTGAGGCCCTTGATCGAGAATCGATCGACCAGCTGTTCCAGCGAGCGGCGGTGCAGATCATCCAACATGACATAGCCGCGCTCGGGATGTTTGCGCACGTCGTCCATCGAGGCCATGTACATGCCGCGCCAGCCGTCGACCAAAGCGGTCCAGTCGGCGCTGATGCCGCGGTGCTTGCTCCACCACATGAAGTCGGTGATGAGGCTGGTGCGCCAGTCGACCACGGTGCCGAACACGTCGAAGACGAGGGCTTTGACGGCGGAGAGATCGGACATGGGCGCTTCCCGTGCTGATTCTTCTTGTCATTCCGGGGCGCGCAGAGCGTGAACCCGGAATCCATTTCACCTCAGACTCTGTCGCTCGATGGATTCCGGGCTCTCCGGGCCGCGCGTTGCACGGTCCCGTCGCCCCGGAATGACAGCGAGCATCAATCCAAATGGAACTTCGCCAGCTCGCGGTGCTCGGCCTTGATGTATCGCACGGTGCCGGTGACCGAGCGCATCACCACCGTCTCGGTTTCAATCACGCCATCCTTGCGGAACTTGACGCCCGACAGCAGCGAGCCCGTGGTGACGCCGGTGGCCGCGAACAGGCAGTCGCCGCGCGCCATGTCCTCGATGCCGTAGATCATCTTGGGATCGTTGACACCCATCTTGGCGGCGCGCTCGCGCTTCTCCTCGGAGTCGAGGATGAGGCGGCACTGCATCTGGCCGCCGATGCAGCGCAGCGCCACGGCGGCGAGCACGCCTTCCGGCGCACCGCCGGTGCCGAGATACATGTCGACGCCGGTGTTGTCGGGGTCGGCGCAGTGGATCACGCCGGCGACGTCGCCGTCGGTGATGAGGCGCACGGCCGCGCCGGTCGAGCGCACGCTCGCGATGATGTCGGCATGGCGCGGACGGTCGAGCACGAGAACGGTGATGCCTTCCGGCTTGACACCCTTGGCCTTGGCGAGGCGGCGGACGTTGTCGGCGGGCGAGGCATCGAGATCGACGACGCCCTTGTCGTAGCCCGGTCCGATCGCGAGCTTCTGCATGTAGACGTCGGGGGCGTGCAGCAGGGTGCCGCCATCGGCCATCGCCATGGTCGCGATCGCACCCGGCATGTTCTTCGCGCAAAGCGTGGTGCCTTCGAGCGGGTCGACCGCGATATCGACCTGGGGACCGGCATTCATGCCGACCTTCTCACCGATGAAGAGCATCGGTGCCTCGTCGCGCTCGCCTTCGCCGATCACGATAGTGCCTTCGATCGGCAGCTTGTTGAGCTCGCGCCGCATGGCGTCCACAGCGGCCTGGTCAGCCTGCTTCTCGTTGCCATGCCCGCGCAGTCGCGCCGACGACACCGCCGCCCGCTCCGTCACCCGCACGATCTCAAGCGTGAGAATGCGCTCGAGCAACGCTTGCGGCGGGACTGAAATATGGGTCGACATTGGCTCACTCCTTTAAAACAGCTCGGCGGACACCTCTGTCCGCATCAACTCGCAACGCCCACGGTTCGTTCGAACCGTCCTCTCGGCTTGAGCATGATCTCTTTTCCGGAAAACCGCCACATGCGTTGCGCTAACGCGGCCTTCCGGGTCCGGACCATGCTCTAGTTCTTCTCGATCCGGATCACCTGCGGCCGTCCGCTGATTACCTTGTCGTGCTGAACGGCGGCGAGCGCGCGGCGCACGGCGTCTTCATGGGTCGCATAGGTGATCAGGATGACGGGCACGGGCACCACCTTGCCGTCGCTGGGCGCAGCGCCGCCATTGGGATGACGCTGCACGATCGACTCGATCGAAATCTTCTGTTCTGCAAGCCGGGTCGCGATCGCGGCCGCTGTACCCGGGAAATCGCGCGCCAGCAGGCGGATGTAATAACCGCCCTCATGCCGCTCCATCGGCGCCTTCTTGGTGTCGTGCAGTTGCGCAATCGGCCGGCCGAACGGATTGGCGCGGATGCCGCGCGCAACATCGGCGATGTCGGCGACCACGGCAGATGCGGTCGCGGCACCGCCTGCGCCGGGGCCGACCAGCGTGATCGGCGGAATCCCCTCGCCGTCGATCGTGACCGCATTGGTGACACCCATCACCTGCGCGATCGAGGAGGATTTTGGCACCATGGTCGGATGCACGCGCTGCTCGATGCCCTTGGCGGTGCGAACCGCAACGCCGAGCAGCTTGACGCGGTAACCGAGATCGGCCGCCGCACGGAGATCTTCCGGCGCGATGGATGAGATGCCTTCGACATACACTGCGCTTTGAGCAACTTTTGTGCCGAAAGCGAGGCTGGCGAGAATGGCGAGTTTTTGCGCGGTGTCGTGGCCGTCGACGTCGAAGGACGGATCGGCCTCGGCATAGCCGAGCCGCTGCGCGTCCTTCAGGCATTCGGCAAAGGACAGCCCCTCCTGCTCCATCCGGGTCAGGATGTAGTTGCAGGTGCCGTTGAGGATGCCATAGACGCGGTTGATGCCGGTTCCGGCAAGACCTTCACGTAACGTCTTGATGACAGGGATCGCGGCGCCGACCGCTGCCTCGAAATTCAGCGCGCCGCCGTGCTTTTCAGCCGCCTTGGCGAGCTTGAGGCCGTGCTTGGCGAGCAGCGCCTTGTTGGCGGTGACAACGGACTTGCCGGCAATGAGCGCGGTTTCCACCGCCGACAGCGCGGGATCACCGGCACCGCCCATCAACTCGACGAAGCAATCGACCTCGGGATGGGTGGCAAGGGCCATCGGATCCTTCGCCCATTCGACGCCGCGCAGGTCGACGCCGCGCTTCTTCGCCTTCGAGCGCGCCGTGACGGCAACGACGCGGATGCCCCGGCCGCTGCGCCCCGTGAGCACGCGCGCTTGCGTTTCGATCAAACGGACGACTTCGGCACCCACGGTGCCGAGCCCCGCTATGCCCACTTTTAGGGGTGCGACCATGATACTTCAGAAAACCTGCAGAGAACTAGCGCCGATTGGCGAGCGGAACGATGTTGTGCAACGTTTCGATGCCGCTTTCAAGGAAGCGGCGCACGCCGCGCGCGGCCTGCCTGATCCGTTGCTCGTTTTCCACCATGGCGATGCGGACATATCCTTCACCATGCTCGCCGAAGCCGACGCCGGGTGAGACCGCGACGCCGGATTTCTCCACCATCAGGGTCGCGAACTGCATGCTGCCGACACTGCGGAAGGCCTCCGGCAGCGGCACCCAGGCGAACATCGAGGCTTCCGGCGGCGGAATCTCCCAGCCGGCGCGGCCGAACGATTCCACCAGCGCGTCGCGGCGCTTGCGGTAGGTGTCGCGCATCTCCTTGATGCAATCGTCGGGGCCGTTCAGCGCCGCGGTCGCGGCGACCTGCACCGGCGTGAATGCGCCGTAGTCGAGATAGGATTTGACGCGGGCGAGTGCCGCGATCACGCGCTCATTGCCGACCGCAAAACCCATGCGCCAGCCGGCCATCGAATAGGTCTTCGACATCGAGGTGAATTCGACGGTGACATCCATCGCGCCGGGCACCTGGAGCACCGAGGGCGGCGGGCTGTTCTCGTCGAAATAGACCTCGGCATAAGCGAGATCGGACAGGATCAGGATTTCGTGCTTCTTCGCGAAGGCGACGAGATCCTTGTAGAAGTCGAGGCTCGCGACATAGGCGGTCGGGTTCGAGGGATAGCAGACGACGAGCGCCAGCGGCTTGGGGATCGAATGGATGATCGCCCGCTCCGCCGCCTCGAAGAATTGCGGCGTCGGCTCCGAAGGTACCGAGCGGATCACGCCGCCCGCCATCAAAAAGCCGAAGGCGTGAATCGGGTAGCTCGGGTTCGGACAGAGGATGACGTCGCCCGGCGCGGTGATGGCCTGCGCCACATTGGCAAAGCCCTCCTTCGAGCCCAGCGTCGCTACGACCTGGGTGTCCGGGTTGAGCTTCACGCCGAAGCGGCGGTCATAATAGGCGGCCTGGGCCCGGCGCAGCCCCGGGATGCCGCGGGAGGCCGAGTAGCGATCGGTGCGAGGCTTGCCGAGCGTCTCCTTGAGCTTCTCGAGCACATGCGGCGGGGCCGGCAGGTCCGGATTGCCCATGCCGAGGTCGATGATGTCGGCGCCGGCATTCCGCGCGGCCGCCTTGGCCCGGTTGACCTGTTCGAACACGTAAGGCGGCAGGCGGCGGATGCGGTAAAATTCTTCCATGGCTCTCTGGGCTCCGGGCAGCCGGTCAGGACAGAATCGACAGGCCACAACGGCCGTTCGGAAACGCGCCCAGCCTCTCGCGAAAACTACTCAAAATCAAATACTTAGAGCAATCATCGACAATGGCGACTGAAGTCGTTCGCCCTGACTCTCGGCTGAACTGAGGTCTTTTAGCACGGCAAGACGGGGGCGCCAGCGATTACCTTGCACCGTCTCACTTGCTCGCTCACTTGGCGTCCTTGGCGGCCACGGCCTGACGATCGCGCGCCGCGGCAAGCTCGGCCTCGATCTTGGCGCGCTGGTCCGGCGGGATGGTCGCCTGATCGCGATCCGGCGGCAGATCATGCACCGGCAGATAGCTGCCGGGCTCCTTGGGATGCGCCTGCGCATCCGCAGGTGTCATATCCGCGAGCTGGCTCGAGCAGCCGCCGAGGGCGAGCGCCGCGATCAACAGCGCGCCGCGGATCGGCAGCGTCTTTTGCAGGTCCCATAACGCCAACACTTGGGAAATCCCCTACTCGTCCCAAAGCACGGCCCCGGGCAAACCTTACCCAAGACCGCGCCCAAGCTCAAACCATTGCTGCCCAAATGGCGTGAGCGAGAAAATAGCCCAGCACTACCAAGCCGAGCGGTGCGGCTCGATTGTGACGAAACCAAGAAAATTTGTCGCACTGCAGCACATCTTCGAGAGTGTTTAACGCCAAAGATGCGAGCTTCGCGGTGACGAATACGGAATGAATCGTTACTGTTCTGCGCATGAGTACCATCACAACCGACACGCCCAAATCCGGCAACACGTTCGAGACGAAGTTCGATGCCGAAGCCTTCGCGATGAATGTCGCGCGGGCGATGGAGAGTGGTGGCAAGGCGCTCGCTGCCTATCTCAAACCGCGCGAAAGCGGCGAGGTGCAGGATCGCCCGCCGGCCGAGCTTGCCGAGGTCGTCAAGACCTTCACCTCGGTCGCCGAATACTGGCTGTCGGACACGTCCCGCTCCTCCGATCTCCAGACCAAGCTCGCCAAGGATTATCTCGACCTCTGGGGCTCGGCGGTCCGCCGCATGGCTGGCCAGGACGCTCCGCCCGCGATCGCGCCCTCGCCGCGCGACAAGCGCTTTGCCGATCCGGAATGGAAGTCGAACCAGTTCTTCGATTTCGTGATGCAGCTCTATCTGCTCACGACCAAATGGGCGCAGGAGCTGGTGCGCGACGCCGAAGGGCTCGATCCGCACACCCGCCGCAAGGCCGAGTTCTACGTCCAGCAGGTCACCAACGCGCTGTCGCCATCGAACTTCGTGCTGACCAATCCGGAGGTGCTGCGCGAGACGGTGGCGTCCAGCGGCGAGAACCTCGCGCGCGGCCTGAAGATGCTCGCCGAGGACATCGCGGCCGGCAAGGGCATGCTGAAGATCCGCCAGTCCAATCCGGACAATCTCGTCGTCGGCGTCAACATGGCGACGACGCCGGGCAAGGTGATCTATCAGAACGAGATGATGCAGCTGATCCAGTATTCGCCGACCACGGAGAAGGTGCTGCGCACCCCGCTCCTGATCGTGCCGCCCTGGATCAACAAGTTCTACATTCTCGATCTCAAGCCGGAGAAATCCTACATCAAGTGGTGCGTCGACCAGGGCATCACCGTGTTCGTGATCTCATGGGTCAATCCGGACAAGCGGCTCGGCAACAAGGGCTGGGAAGACTACATGAAGGAAGGCCCGCTCACGGCGATGGACGTGATCGAGAGGGTCACCGGCGAGATGAAGGTGCACACCGCCGGCTATTGCGTCGGCGGCACGATGCTCGCGACCACGCTGGCCTGGCTCGCCGAGAAACGCCGCCAGCGCGTTGCATCGGCGACGTTCTTCGCGGCCCAGGTCGATTTCACCCATGCCGGCGATCTCCTCGTGTTCGTCGACGAGGAGCAGATCGCAGCGCTCGAGCACGACATGAAGACGGCCGGCGT
Source organism: Bradyrhizobium sp. Rc2d (assembly GCF_900099855.1). Lineage (NCBI taxonomy): Bacteria > Pseudomonadati > Pseudomonadota > Alphaproteobacteria > Hyphomicrobiales > Nitrobacteraceae > Bradyrhizobium > Bradyrhizobium sp. Rc2d. The sequence goes on from NZ_FNCU01000013.1 coordinate 63,817, forward strand.
GCTCGAAGGCTCGAAGATGGCGATGGCCTTCAACATGCTGCGCTCCAACGATTTGATCTGGTCCTATGTCGTCAGCAACTATTTGAAGGGCCAGCAGCCGAGCGCGTTCGACCTGTTGCACTGGAATTCCGATGCGACGCGCATGACCCAGGCGAACCATTCCTATTATTTGCGCAACTGCTATCTGGAGAACCGGCTGTCGACCGGCACGATGGTGCTCGACAACACTCTGCTCGATCTCTCCAAGGTCAAGGTGCCCGTCTACAACCTCGCCACCCGCGAGGACCACATCGCGCCGGCGGAATCGGTGCTGTACGGCTCGCAGTTCTTCGGGGGCCCGGTGAAATATGTGCTGTCGGGCTCGGGCCACATCGCCGGCGTGGTCAATCCGCCGGCCTCGAACAAGTATCAGTACTGGACCAACGAGAACATCAAGGACGTCAACGTCGCGCAGTGGATGAAAGGCGCCGTCGAGCACAAGGGCTCGTGGTGGCCGGACTGGCGGCAATGGCTTGGCGCACTCGATCCGGAGGAGGTCCCGGCGCGCGCGGTCGGCAGCGACGCCCTGCCCCCGATCGAAGACGCGCCCGGCAGCTATGTCAGGGTCCGCGCATAGCGCATGATCCGGAAAAGTGCGAAGCGGTTTTCCGAAAAGATCATGCGCAAACAAAAACCAAAGCTTCCATGCGCATGGCGCAATCTTGCGCGCTTTCGTATAAACTCGCTCTCACCACCGTGACGACAGAGGGACCGGACTATGACGCGCGAATTGTTCTGGCTGACACTGACGGTGATCCTGACCGGAATCCTCTGGATCCCCTACATCATCAACCGCTGCCAGGTCCGCGGTCTTTCCGGGGCCATGGCCAACCCCTCGCGCAGCGACAAGCCGCAAGCCGAATGGGCCACCCGGCTGATGTTCGCGCACGACAACGCGGTCGAGAATCTCGTGATCTTCGCGCCACTGGTGCTGATCCTGAACGCGATCGACTATTCCACCAAATGGACCGTGCTCGCCTGCGCCGTCTATTTCTGGTCCCGCGTCGCGCATCTGATCGTCTACGCGATTGGGATCCCGGTGTTCCGCACGCTCGCCTTTACCGTCGGCTTCCTCGCCCAGGCCGTGCTGGCGCTGGCGATTTTCGGGGTGTTGTAGACTCGTGTCCCGGACAAGGCGCAGCACGATAGTGCTGCGCCGCTGAGCCGGGACCTAGAAAGCCACAATCCAAGTAAGAATGGGCCCCGGCTCTGCGGCGCACCGCCAAGTGGCGTTGCGCTGCGTCCGGGGCACAAGGGTGCCCTACTCCTCCGGCAATCCCAGCATCAGCCGCATGTTCTGCACGGCTGCGCCCGAGGCGCCCTTGCCGAGATTGTCGAGCCGCGCGACCAGCACCGCCTGGTGATATTTGTCGCTGGCGAAGACGTAGAGCTCGAGCATGTTGGTTTCGTTGAGCGCCTCCGGCTCGAGCCGGCCGCCCTTGGTCGCCTCGTTCTGGAGTGGCATCACTTTGACGTATTTCGAGCCGGTGTAGCGCTTGGCGAGCGCGGCCTGGAGATCGGATCCGCTGGGCTTGCCCGGCAGCGTGTCGAGCTGGAGCGGCACCGAGACCAGCATGCCCTGCCGGTAGTTGCCAACCGAGGGAATGAAGATCGGCCGCCGCGTCAGGTTCGAGTAGAGCTGCATCTCCGGCAGATGCTTGTGCTCGAAGCCGAGACCGTAGAGCTCGAAGGACGGCGCACTGCCGTCTTCGAAGCTCGCGATCATCGACTTGCCGCCGCCGGAATAGCCGCTCACCGCATTGACAGTGACGGGATAGTCCTGCGGCAGCAGGCCGGCATCGACGATCGGCCGCAATAGCGCGATCGCGCCGGTCGGATAGCAGCCCGGATTGGAAACCTTCTTCGCGGCCTTGATCTTGCCGGCCTGATCCGGCGTCAGCTCGGGAAAGCCGTAGGCCCAGTCCGGCGCGACCCGGTAGGCCGTCGAGGCGTCCAGCACCTTCGGTGCAGAAGTGCCCATGCTGTCGACGAGAGCGACCGTCTCCCTGGCGGCATCGTCGGGCAGGCAAAGGATGACGAGATCCACCTCCTCCATCAGCGCTTTCTTGGCCGCGGGGTCCTTGCGCTTGTCGTCGGCGATGGTCTTCACCGCGACGTCGCCCTGGAGCTTCAGCCGCTCGTTAATGCCGAGCCCGGTGGTGCCGGAGCCGCCGTCGACGAAGACGGTTGCGGGCTTCTTCGCCGCGCAGGTGGTCGGGGCTTTGGTGGTGTCAGCGAGGCTCATGGCGCGCTCCCTTCGAGCATGTTCGTATCGTTTGCAAAAGCTTGCGGCCGGGCCTGCCGCATCAAATGTGCGATCTGCTTCGCATCGGCATCGCCGGCGCCAAGCGCATTGGCGATCGCCGTATAGTCGGCGTCCGATTTGTGCTGGTTCAGCTTGAAGCTGCCTTCGACCTCCTCAACCGTCATCACCAGACCCACGATCGCCTTCTTCATCGTCTCCAGCCGGCCCGCCGTCATCTTGCCTGACGTCCACGGCTTTTTCGGCAGCAGCCGGGTCTCGAACTTGTCGCTGAGCGTGTCGATCTGCAACGCCAGTTCGTCGTCCGATAGCAGCCGCACCGGCCCGCTCAGATGCACCGACTGGTAGAGCCAGGTCGGCACCTGATCGGGCGAGACGTACCAGTCCGGCGATACATAGGCATCGGGACCATTGACCGCGAGCAGCCAGGACGCATCACCGCCCGCAAGCTTTAGCAGCGGATTGTGACGGGCGACATGGAAGGCGGCCTGCGGCGTGCCGTCAGCGGCGTAGGTCAGATAGAACGGCAAGGGGGACGCGACCGGCTTGTGGCCATCGAAGGCGCACATGGTGCCGAAGCCGCGCTCCTCGGCGAATTTCAGGCTCGCGGCGCGGTCCTGCTTGAAAAAGGGTGGCGTGTACATCGTGGTCTCCTGCTGGGCCTCCTTTGGGGAGCCGCCGGATCAGATCGCGCTGACAGGAGAGAAAATGCCGCGGACCGGATCCAGCGGCAAAGACGATGATCTCAAACGCGATCGACCGCCCAAACCGCTAAAGAGCGGCGGCGGCGACGGGCGAACAGGATGGTCGCGGCGTTGATCATGGCGCGCGGCTATAAGGCCAGATCCGGTTCCCGTCAAGGTTCACGGTCTCAGAGGAGACGCCAGATCCATTCCATCAGCTTCGCGATCACGTCGCCGAACAGCAGCAGTGCCGCGGACCAGACCAGTGCCGAGACGAAATTGGCGACCTGGAAGCTCCAATAGGGCATCTCGAAGATGCCGGCTGCGAGCGGCACCGAGGCGCGCAAGGGGCCGAAAAAGCGGCCGATGAAGATGCTGGGCACGCCCCAGCTCCGCACGAAGACCTCGCCCTTGGGCAGGAGTTCCGGATAGCGCGAGAGCGGCCACATCTGGGCGACGCTCTCCTTGTAACGGTAGCCGAACCAGTAGGAGACCCAGTCACCCAGCGCCGCGCCAAGGCCGCCAGCGATCCAGACCGGAAAGAAGCTGATGCCGCTCACCCCGATCAGCGCACCAATCCCCACCAGCGCGCCCCAGGCCGGAACCAGCAGCGAGATGAAGGCAAGCGACTCCCCGAAGGCGAGCAGGAACACGATCGGCGCCGCCCAAGCCTGGTGAGCGCGCACGAAGTCGGCAAGGGCGTGCGCAAACTGCTCCATTCCAGATTAGCCTTCCGCCCTGTCTCAAGGTGCTGCTCGATGAAAAGGACTGGTAAGCCAAGGGCTTGTGTGACATCAAGTCACAAAGCCCGGTTAGGGATGGGTCCGGACGTCAAATTGCCGGGACTTGGCGGGTCTGCGGCGTAAAATCGCCGAGATTGGCAACCAACCACACGGCCCGACAGGCCCAGCTGTAACCTTTCCGAGTCAGAAGTGGCATAGTCGGCCTAACCGATTCGCCGCTCCTGCGGCCCTCAAAACGTATCAAGAAATATGTCCAAGCAATTGAAAACCAAAGCGAAAGACGATCTGTTCGGCGCCAACGAGTCAAAGTCCCGTGCGTCCGCCGCCAAGACGGCCTCGCGCGGCAGCGGCGGGGAAGCCGACTACACGGCGGCCGACATCGAGGTGCTCGAGGGCCTGGAACCGGTGCGGCGCCGACCCGGCATGTATATCGGCGGCACCGATGAGAAGGCGCTGCATCACCTCTTCGCCGAAGTCATCGACAACTCCATGGACGAGGCGCTGGCTGGGCACGCGACCTTCATCGAGGTCGATCTGAGCGCGGATGGGTTCCTGACCGTGACCGACAACGGCCGCGGCATCCCGGTCGATCCGCATCCGAAATTCCCGAAGAAGTCGGCGCTCGAAGTCATCATGTGCACGCTGCATTCGGGCGGCAAATTCGACTCCAAGGTCTACGAGACCTCGGGCGGTCTGCACGGCGTCGGCATCTCCGTGGTGAACGCCCTCTCCTCGCGCCTCGAGGTCGAGGTCGCGCGCAGCCAAAAGCTCTACCGCATGACGTTCGAGCGCGGGCATCCCAAGGGCAAGCTCGAGGATCTCGGCAAGATCAACAACCGCCGCGGCACGCGCGTGCGCTTCAAGCCCGATACCGACATTTTCGGCGCCAAGGCCTCGTTCAAGCCGCAGCGCCTGTTCAAGATGACGCGCTCGAAGGCGTATCTGTTCGGCGGCGTCGAAATCCGCTGGAACTGCGCGCCCGAGCTACTCAAGGGCGTCGAGGACGTGCCGGCGGAGGCGACGTTCCACTTCCCCGGCGGTCTCAAGGATTATCTCGCCGCGGCGATCCACGCCGACACGCTGGTGCATCCCGACATCTTCTCCGGCAAGTCCGGCCGTAACGGTGCCCATGGCGCCTGCGAGTGGGCGGTGGCGTGGACCGCCGATGCCGACGGTTTTCTCTCCTCCTACACCAACACCGTGCCGACGCCCGATGGCGGCACGCATGAATCGGGATTGCGCAGCGCGCTGCTGCGCGGCCTGAAGGATCACGCCGAGCGCGTCGGTCAGGGCAAGCGCGCCGCGTCCGTCACCTCCGAAGACGTGATGGTCGGCGCCGCCGTGATGCTCTCGGTGTTCGTGCGCGAGCCTGAATTCCAGGGCCAGACCAAGGACCGCCTCGCCACGGCAGAAGCGCAGCGCATCGTCGAACAGGCGATGAAGGATCCATTCGACCATTGGCTGTCGGGCAATCCGAACATGGCCAACAGGCTGCTCGACTTCGTGATCGACCGCGCCGAGGAGCGGTTGCGCCGGCGCCAGGAAAAGGAGACCGCGCGCAAGACTGCGGGCAAGAAGCTGCGTCTGCCTGGCAAGCTCGCCGACTGCACCGATGCCGGCACCGAAGGCTCCGAGCTCTTCATCGTCGAGGGCGACTCGGCCGGCGGTAGCGCCAAGCAGGCGCGCGATCGCAAGACCCAGGCCGTGCTGCCGTTGCGCGGCAAGATCCTCAACGTCGCCTCCGCCGGCAAGGACAAGCTGACGGCCAACGCCCAGCTCTCCGATCTCGTGCAGGCGATCGGCTGCGGCCAGCTCTTGCATTATCGCGAAGAGGATTTGCGCTACCAGCGCATCATCATCATGACCGACGCCGACGTCGACGGCGCGCATATCGCTTCGCTGCTGATCACTTTCTTCTACCGGCAGATGCCGCGGCTGATCGACGAAGGGCACCTCTTCCTCGCGGTGCCGCCGCTCTACAAGCTGACCCACGGCACCAAATCGGTCTATGCCCGCGACGACAAGCACAAGGAGGAGCTGATCAAGAGCGCGTTCAACGCCAACGCCAAGGTCGAGGTGAACCGCTTCAAAGGCCTCGGCGAGATGATGCCGGCGCAGCTCAAGGAAACCACCATGGATCCGGGCAAGCGGACGCTGCTCAAGGTGGTGCTGCTTGCCGACGATCGCGACACCACGGCGGATTCGGTGGAACGCCTGATGGGCACCAAGGCCGAGGCGCGCTTCGCGTTCATCTCGGACAAGGCCGAGTTTGCCAGCGAGGAACTGCTGGACGTCTGACCCGCCAGCCTCACGCTGCCGCGTCCCATCAAGAGCCCCGGTTTGACCGCCGGGGCTCTTTCGTTTGTGAGGATGACCCTGCCGGCGGTTCCGCCAGGGCGCGGTTGATTCCCACCCCTTCGCGGTGCGACTCGGCCAACGACTCACGGGAACCAAAGCTGAGGCAGGATTGCCTCCATTCCGCACGAAGCCGATTTCGTTAACGAGAGGTTGCAGGCTCCAAGCTTACACCACTAGCATCCAACCCATTGATAGAATGTAGTTATTTTATGAAATGGTCCTCTCAAAGCAGATCTCTGCCGATCAGCGTTTTCCGGCGAGTGTGCCTGCCCAGCAACAGCATTTCGGCCGGAAACGTCTATAGTCCGGGTATCAGATCACACGAACTTACAGCGCGCTCGCGCCGGCTACGACAGACCAAGGTTGGGGATTTTAACATGAAGAAGACTTTGCTCGCTCTGACCGCGGTTGCGGCAATGACCGGTTCGGCCTCGGCCGCTGACCTTGCTGCCCGTCCCTACGTGAAGGCTCCGGTGCCCGCGCCGGTCGCCAATTGGACCGGCTTCTACATCTTCGGTGGCGCCGGCGGCGGCGTCTGGGATGCGGACTCCCACACCAACTTCGTTGGTGTTCCCGTGACGATCGATCAGCGTGTCGGCGGCGATGGCTGGTTTGGAACGGTCGGTGCCGGCTACGACTGGCAGTTCTCCGGTACCTGGGTGGCTGGCGTGTTCGCCGATGGTCAGTTCGGCAGCCTGCGCGGCAGCATCAACGATGAGTTTGCTGCGCTGACCGGCCGCATCAAGATGCAGGACGCTTGGGCTGCGGGTGTTCGCCTCGGCTATCTGGTTGCTCCGAATGTTCTCTCCTACGTCAATGGCGGTTACACTGGATCGCACTGGTCGGGCGCTGGCTTGACGAATCTCGCCGGGACGGCTTCGGGCTTCCACACCGACTCGTTCAACCGCAATGGCTGGTTCGTCGGCGGTGGCGTCGAGAACAATCTGAACATTTTCGGCATCACGGCGCCGGGCTGGTTCATGAAGACCGAATATCGTGCTGCCTACTACGATCGTAAGGACATTGCCGTCCGCACCGACGTCGGCAACCTCGTGACCACCGACTCCATCAGCTTCAAGCCCTTGGTGCAGACCATCAGCACCTCGCTGGTCTACCGCTTCAACTGGACCGGTCCGGTCGTCGCGAAGTACTGATCTGATCTTATATTCAGACGTCAAAGCCCCGGCATCGTCCGGGGCTTTTTCGTTGTGGACTTGTCAGCGGTCAACGCACGCCTCAACGAGGTGTATGCATCGACGAGGCCGCGCTTCCACCGCCGCCGATCGGCATCCCTGATCGCCTCGGCTTCAGTGCTTGTCCAGGGGCATAGTCTCCTCCCCGCGCGCCGGCACTGCCATTGTATCCGAACCGAAGCTACGGTTAGTGTGCACTCAAGCTTTCGCGGCGGCGATCCTTCATCGCCGTGTCGCGACAGAAGCGGACCGATGGGGAGGAATGCATGCGCAGATTTCTGCTGATCGCAGGCCTGTTTGCGACTGCCGTCGGGCTGCTCTGGATCGGACAGGGCACGGGCACGCTTGCCTGGCCCCGATCGAGCTTCATGGTCAACCAGCTGCAATGGGCCGGCTATGGCGCAGCCATGGCCGGCTTCGGGCTGGTGCTGATCTGGCAAAGCAACCAATAGAAGAAACCAGGGAATAAAAGCATGACATCCAGCCGGTTCGATCTTCGCGGCAAGGTCGCTGTCGTAACAGGAGGCAATGGCGGCATCGGGCTCGGCATGGCCCGCGGCCTTGCCGACGCCGGCGCCGACATCGCCGTGGTCGGACGCAACGAAGCCAAGTCCGCCGCCGCCGTGGCCGATCTCAGCCAGCGCGGCGTAAAAGCAATCGCCATCACCACCGACGTGACCGACACGGCCGCCGTCGCGGCCATGGTCGACCGCGTCATCAGGGAGCTCGGCCGCATCGACGTCCTCATCAACAATGCCGGGATGAGCATCCGCAAGCCCCCGCACGAGCTCGAGCTCGACGAGTGGAACAAGGTGATCGACACCAACCTCACCAGCGCGTTCGTGTGCTCGAAGCTGGCCTATCCAGCCTTGAAGGCATCCGGCAACGGCAAGGTGATCAATATCGGCTCGATGATGTCGATATTCGGCGCGAGCTTCGCCACCGCCTATGCGGCGAGCAAGGGCGGCATCGTGCAGTACACCCGCGCCTGCGCCAACGCCTGGGCGCCCGACAACATCCAGGTCAACGCCATCCTGCCGGGTTGGATCGACACCGACCTCACCCGCGGCGCACGGCAGCAAGTCTCGGGGCTGCACGAGCGCGTGCTGGCGCGCACGCCCGCGGGACGTTGGGGCAACATCGACGACTTCGCCGGCATCGCCGTATTCCTCGCCTCGCCCGCCTCGAACTTCGTCACGGGCACCGCGATCCCCGTCGATGGCGGATTCTCGGTGATGGCCTGATACGCTGGAGCTCATCGAAAAAGCCCCAGCGTGAGAGCTGGGGCTTTTGATGCAGTCCACGCGAAGAGATCAGTATCTCGCGACCACCGGTCCGCCGAAGCGGTAATTCACGCCCACGCGAACGGCATCGACGACATGATTGAAGCGGTACGTCGCGGACTCGGCCGGGAAATTCACAGGGTCGAACATGGTCACATTCGAACGGCCAAGATCGACATGCAGATATTCGCCCCGCACCGTCCAGTTGGGCGCGAAGCCCCATTCGACGCCGGCGCCGGCAGCCCATCCGATCCGCGTGCTGCTGTCGCTGCCGAAAAAGCTACCCGCAGCGGCAGGCGTAAAGACATTGCTGATGTTTGTCCTGACGCCACCATAGGCAAGACCGCCTGTCGCGTAGAACAACGCCGGACCGGCCGTAACGCCGACACGGCCGCGGAGGGTCCCGAACCAGTCGATGTGATCCCGACCGGTCGAAACGCTCGGAAATACCGCCCCACCCGGGAAGATGATGGTTGAGGTGCGACCGATATCCGCTCCCTGGATGTCGGCTTCCACACCAACCAGCCAGTTGGCCATCTGCCAATTGTAACCAACCTGGCCACCGCCAAATCCGCCTTCATGCTTGGCACCGAAGAAGGTCGGCGTGCCTCCGGCGGCAATCGCGCCTGCGAAGCCCGGAGTAGACGCCACCAGGCTTCCGGTAGACGAAGCGTCAAATGCCCAGCCGCCATTCACGCCAGCATACCAACCGGTCCAGTTGTAGACCGGTGCTGGAGCCGGCAAAGCCGGCCTTGCCTTCACAGCCATATCAGCCGCAGAGGCAACGCCCACGCTGGCAAGTGACAGGAGCGAAGCGGTGGTAAATGCCCGCCCGAAAAATCGTCTCATGACCCAATCCCCAATGCATAGAAACAATTGGTCATGAACGTAGCGAAAAAGGGGGGCGCGGCCAGATGGAAAAGCCGTCGGATATGGATACGCATTCACTTTTCACGCGCAAGTTGCACGCGGGCCACACAAATATGCAAGATGTGCTTCCCTAATGTAGAAGGATACGCATCATAATTCTGATGTCGGAATAGCTTTGAGCGGCTCGCTTCACGCCGTGTCGTTCGCGTGAATCGTAAATAAGAGAAGCCCCGGGCTCGGTACCCGGGGCTTTTGAGTTTGGCAGTGATTTTTTTGTATGTGCTTGGTCGTTCGTTGCTCAGTAGCGGGCGATGGTCGGTGCGTCGAACTTGTAGCTCGCGCGCACGACGGCCCATTGGATGTCACGCGGCTTGGCATCGAAGGTGTAATTGCCCGCCGTGCCGCCGAGCTGATAGGTCTGGCTGCCGAAGGCCGCGTAGTTGTATTCGAGGCCGACGATCCAGTTGCGGGTGATGCCGTATTCCCAGCCGGCGCCGACGGTCCAGCCATTGGCCCAGTGAGTCTGTCCGCCCGTACCCGCTACGACCGGGTCGGTGACCGAGAGTCGGTTGTTGACCCCCGCATAGCCGCCCTTGATGTAGAAGAGGTTGTTCTGCACGGCAAAGCCGGCACGACCGACGACCGTCGCCAGCACATTGGCCCGCCAGGAGAACACGTCGTTCGCCGGGGCGAACGCGGTGTTCACGACCGTACCCTTGTTGTCGAGGCCGGAGATCGTGCCTTCCACGCCGAACACATAGTTGTTGGCCTGCCAGTTGTAGCCGATCTGCGCGCCGCCCATGACGCCCGAGTTGCGCTGACGATAGCCTTCTCCCGGGAGCAAATCGCCGAACGCCGCGCCGGTCCCGTTGTTGATGAACTGCTCGTTGGTCCATGCGCCACCGATGTGGCCGCCGACATAGAAACCGGTCCAGTTGAACAGCGGCTCGACATAGGCGGGCGCCTTCGTGTAGCGCGCAGCAAGATCGGCGGCGGAAGCGGCGCCGGTCGAAACCAGAGCGGTCGTGCAGGCGAAGGCGGCAATCAATTTATTACGCATGGTACACCCCGTGTCCTTTGATGGGCGCACGCTCACAGACGGCTCTTACTAAAATTGAAATCAACACGGTTAACGTGACATATCTGCACGCGCTGGCCCGTGAATCCGTTTGTGCTGTTGCACGTGCGCAACGCGCCGCGCGCGCTTTAACGCAGCGTTATCCCTAGCGATGTCTTGCGCTACGATGGCGGCGCGGCCTTCGACTGGACGTGCTCGGGCCGAACGCCGAGCGCAAGCAGGCGCGCCGGAATGCCCTGGAGCCAGGGCAGCGCGGTGATGAGGCGCAAGATCAAGGGCACCTTCAGCGGCCGATCGCCCGGCTGCAAGGCGCCGCTGATGATGTTGTTCTGCATGATGACCTGCATGCGCTGCGTCATCTTCACCGGGAACTCGCGCCGGCGTCGCACCGCATCGAGCTCGTTCTCCGATGGACAACCGTGCTGCATCTTGTCGGCCAGCAGGTTTGCGGTCGCGACCGCGTCCTGCACGGCGAGATTGACGCCGACGCCGCCGACCGGCGACATCGCGTGCGCGGCATCGCCGATGAGAAGCAGGCCTGGCAATGTCCAGCGCGTCAGGCGGTTGATCGCGACGGTGAGCAGCTTGATGTCGTCGAAGCTCTTCACCTCGGCGATGCCGGATCGAAGGATCGGCGCCATGCGCACGACGTCATCGAGCAGCGCCTGTAGTCCCCTCGCCTTCACCGCATCAAATTGCCCCTTGGCGATGACATAGGCGCATTGCCAATAATCGCCGCGGTCGAAGGTGATCATCATCTTGCCGGGCTCGATCCGCGCGAACACACTCTCGGTCTCGTCGGGTCTGCGGCCGGCGCGGAACCACAGCACGTCCATCGGCGCGCCGATCTCATCGACCTTAAGGCCGGCGCGCTCGCGCACCGTCGAATGCCGGCCGTCGCAGGCAATGGTGAGATCGGCCGCGATGTCGACGATGCCCTCGGGCGTCTTCGCGCGCACGCCGGTCAGCGTCTCGCCGCGGCGGATCAGATCGACGGCCTCCGTGCTCATCATCACCTTGAGCGAGGTAAAGCGCTTGCCGGCCTCGCGCAGGAAATTCAGGAAGTCCCATTGCGGCATGAAGGCGATGAAGGGGTACTTGGTATGAAGCCGGCTGAGATCGGCGATGCGCACCGGCGTGCCGCCGAACAGGCCATCCATCTTCTGCAAGCGCTGGTGCGGCAGCTTAAGGAAGCCGTCGATCAAGCCGAGCTCGTCCATCACCTGAAGCGTCGAGGGATGCACGGTGTCGCCGCGGAAGTCGCGGAAGAAATCCGCGTGCTTCTCCAGCACCACGACGTCGATGCCGGCGCGGCCCAGGAGATAGCCCAGCATCATACCCGCCGGGCCGCCGCCGACGATGCAGCAGCGGACTTTCATGGTCCGGTTTGGTTGTTGGTCGGATGTCATTGCAGCGGCGATCCGCGATGTGAAAATTGATCAAGATATGACGGATGATACTAACGCGATTCAGGCCGAGCGCAGTCTCAATTTGCAGGCAAAAGCCTGTCGCGGCCAGTTTGCAGCAGCGAACAAGCGCATAAATAAAAAGGCCCGCAGAGCGCGGGCCTTGCCTGAAATCGGGACCGGATTATTTCTGGTCCTCGTTGCTGGTCCCAGTGCCGGGACTGCCGATCGGCAACCCATTGGTCGCATGACCGACACCCATGTTTCGCTCGGCTTGCGCTGCTGCCGGCGTCTTAGCGTTTGCGGTTGGAGCTTGAACGTTCGGATTGGGCTGACCGATGTTGGTGTTGACGTTGGCCCCCGTGGTGGTGCCATGCGTCCCCATCCCGGAGGGAGCCGACGGCCCGGAGTTGGCGCTGCTGGACGACGTGCCCATTCCGGCACCCGGGCTAGCCGCAGATCCCGCGCTGGCGCCGCTGGTACCTGTACCTGCCGCTGCGCCTGCACCCGCACCTGCGCCTGCACCTCCGCCGCCAGCACCACCTCCCCCTTGAGCGAGGGCCGCCGTCGACAGTGCAACGCAAGCGATCGTTACGAAGATGGATCTGCGGAACATGAATCGTCTCCCTGGTTCGACAGACAATCCAAGTCAGGTCAGCAAGAGTTGTTCCGTCTTCTGCTCATCACGCTGCGGCCGACGAAGACCTCAATTATTGCTGCGGTTCGCGCTGCGAAAACTCTTGATCTCCGAGACGCTGCCGTCGCGATAGGTCAGCTCCACCGAGACAAACTGCGTAGCCGGGGCGAGTTTCATGTAGAGCGGCATGCCGGCGCTGATCGCGCTGGGATCGCGCATGTCGCAAGCGGGCATCTTCAGCACCTGGTTGGGCACGGCGGTGTCGATACCGATGCGCACCTCGCGGATGGCGCAGCGGTAGGACACGAGATGCGTGTAGTAGACCAAGAGCCCGTTGAACTCGCGGAACGACAGCCAGCTCGTCGAGGTCATGTCGAGGATCTTGCGCTGGTCGCGGATCAGCGCGGCCTCGGGATCGAACCTGATCGGGAACGGCCCCTGCATGTCGCCGGACTGATCGACATAGCGGACCTCGATGGTGCCGGCTTGCGCGTCCGGCGGCAATTCGATCGACGGGTTCGGCATCCGCTTGCGCGTGCGCGGATCGAGGGTGTCGATGAATCCGGTTTCACGGAAATCGCCCTTGCCGGCCATGCGCCAGGAAATGCCGAGCGTCGGATCGGCGAAGGAGAACACCACGCTCCAGCCGCCATTGTGCCGCGAGAAGCTCGCGATCGGCGCGTTGGTGGTCTCCTCCTTCGGCAGGCGCGGCACCGACACCGGCGGCAGCGCCGCGAGCTTCTGCGGCGGCGGATCGTCCGGTTGCGCGGCGGCATCCTTGGCGAGGCCGCTGAGGAAGACGTCGTCGACCATCTGGTCGAAATAGACCGGCACCTGCTTGTGCTTCACGGTATCGGCCATCTCACTGACGGCGCGGCGGGTGCGCTGCGCGACCTGCACGAGATTTTCGCCAGGCTTGAGCAGCTCCCTGGCGAAGGTACGCGTGAACACCGAATTGGGATTGGCGTCGTCGTTGGAGAGGCGATCGAGCGCGGTCTGGCGCGGACCTGCCGAAAACACCGAGAACACGCCTTCCGGCAGTTGCGTCATCGGCGCGAGCCCGCCGCCGCCGGCGACCGCGCGGGTTCCTTTGCGCTCGAACGGATTGTTGCGGCAGGCGTCGAACACCAGGATCGAGGTCCGCGCCTTCTTGTTCTGAAGGCGCTCGACGATGCGGTCGGCCAGGATGGAGGCGTCGCGCACCAGCTCTTCCTGCCCTTCCGTCGCCGCCGGGACGTCGGTCGGCAGCAAATAGTTCTGGCCCGCGATCTCGAAACCGTGGCCGGCATAGAAGAAGAACGCGGTGTCGCCGGGCTCGATTGCCCTATCGAAGGCAAGCAGCGTCTCGGAGAATTGCTGCCGGTTCTGGTTCTCGGCGAGCATCACGGAGAAGCCGAGCTGCTTCAGCGTATCGCCCATGGTGCGGGCGTCGTTGACCGCCTTGAGCAGCTTCGGCACGTTCTTGTAGTCGTTGTTGCCGATGACGAGCGCGACGCGCTTCTCGGCATGCGCGGGAAGCGCGAGGCCGCTCAGGCTCGCTGCGAGGCCAAGTGCCGCCAGAATTCTGAAAAGCCGACGCGTCATCGTATTATTTCCAGTTGCAGACGGCCCCACGCAGATCCCCCTCGAACGGTCGTTCATGGCAAACCCAGCCGTTGATGTGATAGTCGGCCCAGCCATATCGACGGTTCAAGGGCCTTGGGCCCCGATTCCATCATCGGCCCTATGGCAGATTCCGTCGGAATCTGCTTTTTCTTGGGTATTCCGTTGAAGGGGGCTGCCGTGTATCGCTGGTGCACCGACGAGGTCGAGCCGCACGACCGCTTCGACTATTGGCGCGAGGTGCGCGCCAAGGGATTGTTCGGCGTCACCGCCGAGCTCGCGCGCGAACGCCGCGCCGACTTCTTCGGCGAATTCTCGCTGCGCCAGCTTGGCGGCGCCGGCCTCGTCGAGCTGAAGGCCTCACCCTACACCGTCGAGCGCAGTGCATCCGACATCGCCTCCGCGCCGGGCGACTCTATCTGCGTCTACCAGCAGCTTGGCAGCGGCGGCTGGTTCGGCGGCATGCGCGGCAGCGACTTCGCGATCGCAAACGGCAGCTTCGCCACCAGCCATACCGACCTGCCCTATCGCACCGCGCCGCTGGGCGCAGGCGGCTTCCATTTGCGGATCCTGAAGATCCCGGTGAGCAGCATCCCGGCCCAGGACAAGCGCATGCGCGAACTTGCACCGCGGACCTTTGACGATCCGACCCTGGCGCCGCTGCTCGGCGCCTGCTTTGCCGATCTCGAAGAGGCCGCGGCGGATGACGGCGCTGCCGATGCGACCTCCCTCGTCCAGGCACTCGCCCATCTGGCGCTGATCGAGCGCGGCATCCTGCGGCCCGGCAGCCGCCGCGGACAGGCCGCACTGCGGATCGCCCGCCACTCGCAGGCCCGGCGCCTGATCGCGCGCCACCTGCAAGACCCCAAACTCGCGCCGACCATGGTGGCCGACCTGCTCGGCATTTCCGTGCGTCACCTGCACATGCTGTTCGAGACGGCGGAGAAGAGCTTCTCGCAGACCGTGACCGACGATCGCCTGAAACAGAGCCGCCGCCTGATGCGCGAGGCCCCGGAGCGGCTGATCGCCGACATCGCGACCTCCTGCGGCTTCGAGAGCCTGGCCACCTATTACCGGGCCTTCAACGCCGCCTATGGCATGGCTCCCGGCGACTTCCGGGCCAAGGCTTCGGACGGGCGCTAATCCTCGTCTTGACGGTTGCGGCCGGACTGCCAGAAGAGCGGAAAATCCCAGCCACGCCCGTGATTTGGGCAAAAACCTCAGGTTTTTTAGGGCCTTCCCGCGCCTGCTCCATTGACTTTGGCCAATTCCCGCCTATGTTCCGGGGCGACGCGGCTCAGATCGAAGAGCGATTCCTGAGCCTTGCGCTTTGTCCGCGTGAGTCAGCACCCCCAGCTTCTTTGAGAGCGCGCCGTTTCGGGGTGGAACGCGACAGCCTTATTACCCTCGATTCCGAACGGCGGTTTCGACCAGAGGCTCAATGTCCTTTTCTCATCTCGGACTGTCCGAAAAAGTCCTCGCCGCAGTGGCGGCCACCGGTTACACCAACCCCACCCCCATTCAGGAACAGGCGATCCCCCACGTCCTCGCACGCAAGGACGTGCTCGGTATCGCCCAGACCGGCACCGGCAAGACCGCGGCCTTCGTGCTGCCGATGCTCACCATCCTCGAAAAAGGGCGCGCCCGGGCCCGCATGCCGCGCACGCTGATCCTCGAGCCGACCCGCGAGCTCGCGGCCCAGGTGAAGGAAAACTTCGACCGCTACGGCGCCGGCCAGAAACTCAACGTCGCCCTCCTGATCGGCGGCGTCTCCTTCGGCGACCAGGATGCCAAGCTGATGCGCGGCGTCGACGTGCTGATCGCAACCCCCGGCCGCCTGCTCGACCACACCGAGCGCGGCGGCCTCCTGCTCACCGGCGTCGAGCTGCTCGTCATCGACGAAGCCGACCGCATGCTGGACATGGGCTTCATTCCCGACATCGAGCGCATCTGCAAGCTCGTCCCGTTCACGCGGCAGACCCTGTTCTTCACCGCGACCATGCCGCCGGAGATCCGGCGCATCACCGAAGCCTTCCTGCACAATCCGCAGAAGGTCGAGGTCTCCCGCCCCGCCACCACCGCCGTTACCGTCACGCAAGCCCAGGTGCCCGCCGGACGCGAGGCGCACGAGAAGCGCGAGCTGCTTCGCCGCCTGCTGCGCGAGGCCAAGGATCTCAAGAACGCGATCATCTTCTGCAATCGCAAGCGCGAAGTCGCGATCGTTCACAAATCGCTTCAGAAGCACGGCTTCAGCGTCGGAGCCCTGCATGGCGACATGGACCAGCCGGCCCGCATGGCCGCGCTCGACCAGTTCCGCAAGGGCGAGCTGCCGCTGCTCGTCGCCTCCGACGTTGCCGCCCGCGGCCTCGACATTCCCGAGGTCAGCCACGTCTTCAATTTCGACGTTCCCCATCACGCCGACGACTACGTCCACCGCATCGGCCGCACCGGCCGCGCCGGCCGCACCGGCACCGCGATCTCGATCGTGACGCCGCTCGACCAGAAATCGATGGCGGCGATCGAGAAGCTGATCGGCCAGAGCATTCCGCGCGCCGAGGGCGACTACGAAGTCCACGCTGAGATCGCCGACGGGACCGAGCGTCCGCGCGAGCAGCGCGGCCGTGAACGTTCACGCGGCGGACGCGGCAAACCGCAGCGCGGCGAGCGGCGCGGTCACGACCGTGAGCGCAGCCACGAGCCGCGCGAGGCGCGACAGCCGTCCGAAACAAGGCATCGCCCCGAGGAGAAGCGCGGATCCGAGCCACGTCACGGCGCACGTCCGCAGGCCAATGCGTCGCATGTGCCGTCGATCGGCCGTCCCGAGCCGCGCCGGCAGCGCGAGGTCGACACCGAGCCGGGCGATCACTCGCACCTGCCGGCATTTCTGCTGCGGCCGGTCCGCTCCCCCGCCGGCGCCTGAAGCGCCGACGCGCTCCAGGTTTCGGTTGCAAAAACACCGCTCCACACTTTTTTAGACGCTTCGTGAACGTATATTTACGGGGCGTTCACGATCGTCCGTTAGCCTACGAACATAATTTAAGCATTGCTGCGGTCGCGGGCGCACCGACCGCTGTGGGGTATGTTCCGTGGTCAAGGTTCTCGACGAACACGAACGCACGATGGCGTTCGCCGAGGTAGCGCTCGGTCAGATCCGATCGCTTCGGCAGACGGCAATTCCCCGCAACTACGAGATCTGGTACGTCTACGCCACCGGCTACAACGCACCGCTCAACAAGATCATCAACGAGACGCTGGCGCGTAACGGCAAGCTGACCGAAGCCGATCTCGAGCAGATCTACGAGACCTATCTCTCCCACATCAAGACCACCGATCGCATCGACAAGGTCGGCGCGCGCGTCATCGGCGAGATCGACGACGTGATGAAGGTTCTCGGCGATGCGCTTGGGATGAGCGGCGCCTACGACGCCAGCCTGTCGGGTGCGACCGAGAAACTGTCGTCAGCCAAGAGCCGCGACCAGATCAAGGCGATCGTCGAGGCGCTGCTGCGTTCGACCAGCGAGATGCGCGAGGCCAACAAGGCGCTGGAAGGCCGCCTGACGCTGTCGAAGAACGAGATCAGCAATCTCCAGCAGAGCCTGGAGGCGATCCGCGCCGAGAGCCTGACCGATCCGCTCACCGGCCTCGGCAACCGCAAATATTTCGACCGCATGATCGGCATGGCCGTGCAAAGCGCGCTCGCCTCCGGCGAGCCGCTGTCGCTGCTGCTGTTCGACATCGATCATTTCAAGTCGTTCAACGATTCCTACGGCCATCTCACCGGCGATCAGGTGCTGCGGCTGGTCGGCCTGTCGCTGAAGCAGACCATCAAGGGCCAGGACATCACGGCGCGCTATGGCGGCGAGGAATTCGCGGTCGTGCTGCCCAACACCGCGCTGCGCCAGGCGCTCACGGTGGCCGATCACATCCGCCGCGCGGTGATGGCGAAGGAATTGAAGAAGAAGTCGACCGGCGAGATCCTCGGCCGCGTCACCATCTCTGTCGGTGTCTCCCTGCTCAAGCAGGGCGACGACACCGACGCGCTGATCGAGCGCGCGGATGCCTGCCTCTACGCCGCCAAGCGCAACGGCCGCAACCGCGTGATCTGCGAAGCCGATCCGGAATACGCGGTCGAGACGCACAACCGCGTGGCGTAGGTCTTCAGCAGCTGCTGTAGGGTGGGCAAAGGCGCATCGCGCCGTGCCCACCTGTTCCCACACTGTCGTCCTGAATGGTGGGCACGCTTCGCCTTCGCTCTTCGAGCTACGGCGGACGCTTTGCCCACCCTACCGCACCGTCTTCTTGGCTGCCTTCTTGGCCGATCGCTTCTTCGCCGCGGATTTCTTCGTGGCGACCTTCTTTGCCGGCTTACCTGCCACCTTCTTCCCCTTCGGCCGCTTCTTCACCTTGGCACGCTGAGCGGCCGCGAGCGCTGCCCTCGCCCATTGCGCCAGCTCCTCGGAATCGTCGAACAGCCGCGCCGGCAGCTCCCAATAGGAGTTCACCAGCACGGTCTTGGCACGGGTCGAATACTGGAACGGCTTTGAGCCTTCCGCTTCGAAATTCGGGATCGTGACCTCGTCAGCGCGGAAGAACAGGCCGGCGCGCAAGGACAGCGCGAAGTTGATCCCGTCGGCGGAGATGCCGTAGCCGGAAAACATTTTCCGGATGGTGACGGGTCCGAAATCGGCGAACAGGTCGATCAGGAATTCGCGGTCCATGGCCCAACTCTCTCCCCACCGTCGTCCTGGCGAAAGCCAGGACCCATTACCCCAGGGAGTAGTTTAGCGAAGAGTAAAAGTTACGCCACGCGGTACACGAGGCATCACGCGGTATGGGTCCTGGCTTCCGCCAGGACGACAGCGGTGGGGATTGCGAAAGCCGGACTTACCCCTCAACCTTCGCCGGCCGCAGTTCGACCGACTCGCCGCAGCCGCAGGCGGAGACCTGGTTGGGGTTGTTGAAGACGAATTGGGCCTGCATCTTGTCGGCCTTGTAGTCCATCTCGGTGCCGAGCAGGAACAGCACGGCCTTGGGATCGACCAGGATCTTGACGCCCTTGTCCTCGACGACCTCGTCGGTCGGGCGGATCTCGTGGGCGTATTCGACGGTGTAGGACTGGCCGGCGCAGCCGCCGTTCTTCACGCCGACGCGCAGGCCGACGATTTCGGAGTCCGCGCGTTGGGTCAGCTCCGTGATCCGCTGCGCGGCGGCATCGGTCAACCGCATCACCTGCGGGCGCGGCCGCCGGGGCTTTGGTGTCGAAGCTGGTGTCGCCTGGGTCATGTTATCTATGTGGTCCGTTGCGAAGCGAATTCAATGCGAGCCGTCACCACATGTTCAGCACGAGGCGGGCCTCGTCGCTCATGCGCTCCGGCGACCACGGCGGTTCCCAGACGACCTTGACGTCGACCACGCCGACGCCGGGAACGCTGGCGACCGCGTTCTCGACCATGGTCGGCAGCTCGCCGGCGGCCGGACAGTTCGGCGTCGTCAGCGTCATCAGCACGTCGACCGAGCGGTCGTCCTTGATCTCGACCTTGTAGATGAGCCCGAGCTCATAAATGTCGGCCGGGATTTCCGGATCGAACACGGTCTTGAGGCCCGCGATGATCTCGGTGGTCAAGCGCTCGGTCTCCTCCGGCGGCAGCGCCGAATGGGTCTCCATCGGATTGGCTTTGACGTCGGCCATGTCACTCATGCGAACAAATCCCGCGCTTTCAGAAGCGCCTGTGCCAGATGATCGACTTCTTCCCGCGTATTATACATGCCGAACGAGGCCCGGCAGGTGGCGGTGACGTTGAACCGCTCTAAAAGCGGCATCACGCAATGGGTGCCGGCGCGCACCGCGATGCCCTGGCGATCGATCACGGTGGCGACGTCGTGGGCATGCGCGCCTTTGAGCTCGAAGGAGATCACCGGCCCCTTGCCGCGCGCAGTACCGATCAGCCGCAACGCGTTGATCTCGCGGAGCCGGTCCTGAGCGTAGGTGACGAGATCGTGCTCGTGCGCGGCGATGCGCTCCTTGCCGATCGAATTGACGTAATCGATGGCGGCACCGAGGCCGATCGCTTCGACGATGGGCGGGGTGCCAGCTTCGAACTTGTGCGGCGGATCGCCATAGGTGACCCAATCCTTGGCAACCTCGCGGATCATCTCGCCGCCGCCGTTGAACGGCCGCATCGCGACAAGATGCTCGTGCTTGGCATAGAGCGCACCGATGCCGGTCGGGCCATAAATCTTGTGGCCGGTGAACGCGTAGAAATCGCAGTCGAGATCCTGCACGTCGACGGGCAGATGCACCGCGCCCTGCGCACCGTCGACCAGCACGGGAATGCCGCGATCGTGGGCCAGCCGCACGACCTCCTTGATCGGAACGAATGTTCCGAGCGCGTTCGACATCTGCGTGATGGCGACAAGCTTGGTCTTCGGCGTCAGCAGCTTCTCGAACTCGTCGATCAGGAAATTGCCTTCGTCATCGACGGGCGCCCATTTAATCACCGCGCCGTGGCGTTCCCTGAGGAAATGCCAGGGCACGATGTTGGAATGGTGCTCCATGATCGAGAGGACGATCTCGTCGCCCTGCTTGATGTTCGGCTCGCCCCAGGACGACGCCACGAGGTTGATGGCCTCGGTGACGTTGCGGGTGAAGATGATCTCCTCTGTGCGGCGGGCGTTGACGAACTGCGCGACTTTTGCTCGCGCGCCCTCATAGGCTTCCGTCGCCGCATTGGCGAGATAATGCAGGCCGCGATGCACGTTGGCGTATTCGCTCGTGTAGGCCTGCGTCATGCGGTCGAGCACCGCGCTGGGCTTCTGCGCCGAGGCGGCGTTGTCGAGATAGACCAGCGGCTTGCCGTAGACCTGCATGGCCAGCGCCGGAAAGTCCTGGCGCACGCGCGCAACGTCGTAGGCGCCATTCTTGAGGGCCGGATGCGTGCTCATGACCGCCGCTCCAGCCAGCGCTCGGCGATGCCGATCACGTACTCGCGCAGGCCGTCGTCGGCTATCAGCTCAATCGCCTCGCCGACGAAGGCCTGGATCAGCAGCGCCTGCGCCTGCTTCTCAGGCAGGCCGCGCGCCTTCAGATAGAACAACAGGCTCTCGTCGAGCGCGCCGGCGGTGGCGCCGTGGCCGCAGGAGACGTCGTCGGCAAAGATCTCGAGCTCGGGCTTGTTGTCGGCCTCGGCTTCGTCCGAGAGCAGCAGCGCGCGGGTCATCATCTTGCCGTCGGTCTTCTGCGCGTCGGGACGAACGATGATGCGGCCCTGGAACACCGAATGACCGCGGTCGTCGATCACGGCGCGGAACGTCTCGCGGCTGACGCAGTTCGGCACGGCATGGTCGACCAACAACGTGGTGTCGCCATGCTCGGTCTTCTGCAACAGGTTCACGCCGTTAGCCGAGAGCTCGCTGCCCTCGCCCGCCAGCGTGATGAAGCCCTGCAAGCGGCTGACGGCAGCACCAGTCGTCATGTTGAAGAAGTTGAGCTTCACATTGGCGCCGACCGTGACGAACTGCGAGGTGACGTTCACCGCGTCAGGCGCATCGTCCATCAGGCGAATGTGTGCAACATCGGCGCCGTCGCCGACCGTCACGAGCACGGCATCGTTGACCTGGTAGGCCTTGGCATCGGCCGCAACGAAGCTTTCGACGATGGTGGCGCGAACGCCCTTCCCGATCGCGACCTGCGAACGGGTGAAGGTCGATGCGGAAGCTGCGGTTGCGATGTGGATGATCTGGATCGGCGCGGACAGCTGCGCGCCGTCAGCGATCGACAGCACGACACCGTCAGTTGTCATGGCGGCGTTCAGCGCGATCACGGCATCGGTGGACGCAGTATTGAGGAGGCCGGCATCCTTCTCCAGCGTCTCCCGCAGCGTCTTGAGGCTCGCCTCGGAGCCGAGCGCCCTCACGTCGGAGAGATCGGCCGCAAACACGCCGTCGACCAGCACCAGCTTGCGGGCGCCCGCGATCGCATGCGCCTTCACCGCCTCCGCGGCACGCTTCAACGCGGCCGAATCGGGCGCCGCTGCCAGCGGCAGCACCTCACCGACCAGCGCACGCAGATCGGTGTACTTCCATTCCTCGATCCGGCGGTGCGGCAGGCCGAGACGCTCATAGGTCTCGAACGCCTCGCGGCGCGCCGCGATCACAGAGGGCGAACCCGGCAAGCGGCCTTCAGCGCTGGCGAAGAGATCGCTCACCGCGCGGCCGTTCCCGGTCTTTGCCACAGCAACGTTCATCTCCAAAATTCCTTACGCGGCATCCTCGAACTGGGTGTAGCCGGACGCTTCCAGCTCCAGCGCCAGTTCCTTGTCACCGCTCTTCACGACACGGCCCTTCGACATCACGTGCACGAAATCGGGCACGATGTAGTTCAGTAGCCGCTGATAATGGGTGATGACGACCATCGCGCGCCCCGGCGAGCGCAGCGCGTTGACGCCGTCGGCGGCAATGCGCAGCGCGTCGATGTCGAGGCCGGAATCCATCTCGTCGAGGATGCACAGGCTGGGCTCGAACAGCGCCATCTGGAGCACTTCGTTGCGCTTCTTCTCGCCGCCGGAGAAGCCGACATTGACGCCGCGCTTGAGCATGTCCTGCGGGACGTTCAGCGACTTCGAGACCTCGCGGACCTTCTTCAGAAACTCCGGCACCATCAGCTCGCTCTCGCCGCGCGCCTTGCGCTGGGCATTCAGTGCGGTACGGAGGAAATTGATGGTGGTGACACCGGGAATCTCGACCGGATACTGGAACGCCAGGAACACGCCCTTGGCGGCGCGCTCGTCGGGATCCATCTCCAGGAGGTCCTCGCCCCTAAACAGGATCTGGCCGTCGGTGACCTCGTATCCGGGCTTGCCGGCGATGACATGAGAGAGCGTCGACTTGCCGGAGCCGTTCGGCCCCATGATCGCATGCACCTCGCCCTCGTTCACGGTCAGCGTCAGCCCGTGGAGGATCTCACGCTCCTCGACGCGAACCTTGAGGTCTTTCACTTCAAGCAAAGCCATTTTGGTGTCCAGTCTATTCAAATGAGGCATGGAGCGCCTAAGCGCACCGCGAGGGTCGGTGTTAACCGACCGACCCTTCAAGCGAGATCGAGATCAGCTTCTGCGCTTCCACCGCGAACTCCATCGGGAGCTGCTGAAGCACATCCTTGACGAAGCCGTTGACGACGAGGCCGACGGCCTCCTCCTGGCTGAGGCCGCGCTGAATGCAGTAGAACAGCACGTCCTCGGAGATCTTCGATGTCGTCGCCTCGTGCTCGAACGTCGCCGATGAGTTCTTCGCCTCGATGTACGGCACGGTGTGCGCGCCGCATTTGTCGCCGATCAACAAGGAATCGCAGGCGGTGAAGTTGCGCGCGCCGGTCGCTTTGCGGTGCGCCGTCACGAGCCCGCGATAGGTGTTCTGCGATTTGCCGGCGGCGATGCCCTTGGAGATGATGCGGCTCGAACTGTTCTTGCCGAGATGAATCATCTTGGTTCCCGAATCGACCTGCTGGAAGCCGTTCGAGATCGCGATCGAGTAGAACTCGCCGCGGGAATTGTCGCCGCGCAGGATGCAGCTCGGATATTTCCAGGTGATCGCCGAACCGGTTTCGACCTGGGTCCAGGAGATCTTGGAATGGTTGCCGCGGCAGTCGCCACGCTTGGTGACGAAATTGTAGATGCCGCCCTTGCCTTCCGAATTGCCGGGATACCAGTTCTGCACCGTCGAATATTTGATCTCGGCATCGTCGAGCGCCACGAGCTCGACCACGGCCGCGTGCAGCTGGTTCTCGTCGCGCTGCGGCGCGGTGCAGCCCTCGAGATAGGAGACGTAAGAGCCCTTGTCCGCGATGATCAGCGTGCGCTCGAACTGGCCGGTGTTGCGCTCGTTGATGCGGAAATAGGTCGACAGCTCCATCGGGCAGCGCACGCCCGGCGGCACGTAGACGAACGACCCGTCGGAGAACACCGCCGAGTTCAGCGTCGCGTAGAAATTGTCCGACGTCGGCACCACGGAGCCGAGATATTTCTGCACCAGTTCAGGGTGCTCGCGGATCGCCTCCGAGATCGGCATGAAGATCACGCCGGCCTTCTTCAGCTCCTCCTTGAAGGTGGTCGCAACCGAGACCGAATCGAACACCGCATCGACCGCGATCTTGCGGCGGGCCGGGTCTTCCTCGCCCACCTTGGGCTCGACGCCTTCGAGCATGGCGACTTCCCGCAAGGGAATGCCGAGCTTCTCGTAGGTCTTCAGGATCTCCGGATCGATCTCGTCGAGCGAGCTGACCGTCTTCTTCGGCTTCGGCGCCGCGTAATAGTAGATGTCCTGGAAGTCGATCTTGGGATATTCGACGCGCGCCCAGGTCGGCTCGGTCATGGTCAGCCAGCGCCGATAGGCTTCCAGCCGCCACTGGAGCATCCAAGCGGGTTCATTCTTTTTCTGCGAGATGAACTTGACGATCTCTTCCGAGAGCCCCTTGGGGGCCTTCTCGGAGTCGATCAGGGTTTCAAACCCATAACGATACTGGTCGACGTCGATGCGCTTCACGCGCTCGACCGTCTCTTGTACGGCTGGCATTCCATCCTCCGCTCGCGGTTTCAAGGACCGCGGTGGATCAAACTCGGACGAGTATTACGTCTATTACGATGTTTTTTGGCGGAAAGCACGCACCTAGAACCATTCAAGCCGTGTTTCGTCGCCTAGCCCTTAAGTAGGTTATTACCGAGCTTTCGCCAAGCCTCTAACGCTCGATTGATCTCCTCGAGTTCCGTGGACCAGCCAAGACTGAGGCGCACTGCTCCCTGGGCCACAATGGGATCGTATCCCATGGCCGAAAGCACGTGGGACGGCTGGACCTTTCCCGATGAGCAGGCCGACCCTGACGACACGGCGACGCCGGCGAGGTCAAAGCCGATCACAGCGGTCTCGGCCTTCAGGCCCGGCGCGGTGAAAAGGACGGTATTTGGCAACCGCTCCACATCGTCCGCAAAGACGATCACCCCGGCAATTGCGCGAAGGCCATTTTCCAAATGATCCCTGAGGGTTGCCATTCGCTTCGCATCCTCCGGCAGAGCCTGAAGCGCCACTTTGACCGCCGCGCCAAAGCCGGCAATCCCAGCGACATTCTCGGTGCCCGCCCGGCGGCTGAGCTCCTGCCCGCCACCCCGCAGAACCGGCTCCAGACCGGCGAGCCCTTCCGCCACCACCAGCGTGCCAACGCCCTTCGGGCCGCCGATCTTGTGCGCAGAAAAGGTCGCAAGGTCTGCGCCCACAGCCTTGATATGGAACGGAATTTTGCCCAGCGCCTGGATCGCATCGACATGCAGGAGGCCGCCGACCTCATGAACGATCCGCGCCGCCTCCGCGACCGGCTGGAGCGCGCCCGTCTCGTTGTTGGCGGCCATGATGGAGACCAGCGCCGGCGGGCCGCTACTGAGTTGGGCCTTCAAGTGGTCGAGGTCGACCACGCCGGAGCGCGACAACCGAATCTGACCGATCTTGTCCGCCGGGAACCGGCCGCCCGCCAGCACCGAGGCATGCTCGGCTGCGGAGACCAGCAGTCGCTCAACGGGTCCGCCCGACGGCCCCCGCAGGCCGGGCGACAGCGCCAGCCCGTTGGCTTCGGTTCCGGCTGAGGTGAAGATGACGTTCCGCGGCAGCGCACCTACGGCCACGGCCAGCGTGGCACGGGCGTCCTCGACCAAGCGTCGTGCCTCCCGCCCCTCAGCATGGACCGAGGATGGATTGCCGATCAGGTCATATGCAGCCAGCATCGCAGCCCGCGCCTCAGCGCGGAGCGGCGTGGTCGCGTTCCAATCGAGATAGACCCGGATCGGCATTGAGTAAAATATTACCTCAAATTAAAGGGGCATTTCCGCCATCCCGACATGGGCCGCGGACAGGCGCTTGGCAACCATGATTCCGAACGGTGCGGCCGCGGCGACGCGACCATGACACGCTAACATCTTGAACCCGTTGGGCGATGTTCAAGATGCTTGCTTTTTGACCCTGTGCCTATGTTAGAACGCGCACCGTCAGTCACCGCGCGCCGTCAGCGCATCACCGCACGACGCGCCCTCTCACTCTTCATTGCGCTTTCGTCGGCATCTGCCGATGAAGCCACAATCGGTTGATTGCCGAGGTCGCCTCCAGGAAATCAATCAAGAGATCATCGATGCCCGAAGTCATTTTTACCGGCCCTGCCGGCCGTCTCGAAGGCCGCTACCATCCGGCCAAGCAGAAGAACGCGCCGATCGCGATGATCCTGCATCCGCATCCGCAGTTCCACGGCACGATGAACCATCAGATCGTGTACCAGTGCTACTACGCCTTTGCGCATCGCGGCTTCTCCGTGCTGCGCTTCAACTTCCGCGGCGTCGGCCGCAGCCAGGGCTCGTTCGACCATGGCACCGGCGAATTGTCGGATGCGGCGGCGGCGCTGGATTGGGCGCAGACCATCAATCCCGAGGCGCGCGCCTGCTGGGTCGCCGGCTTCTCCTTCGGTGCCTGGATCGGCATGCAGCTACTGATGCGCCGGCCCGAGGTTGAAGGCTTCATCTCGATCGCGCCGCCTGCCAATCTCTACGACTTCTCGTTCCTTGCGCCCTGCCCGTCCTCAGGCCTGATCGTGCATGGCGAGAAGGATGCGGTGGTGCCGCCAAAGGACGTCAACACGCTGGTCGAGAAGCTGAAGACGCAGAAGGGCATCGTGATCGACCAGCAGGTCATTCCCGGCGCCAATCACTTCTTCGACGCCAAGCTCGAGCCGCTGATGGAAACCATCACGGCCTATCTCGACATGCGCCTCGCCAACGTGCGCTGAGGCCCTATAGCGCTAAGGTCCTGTAGCCCGGATGGAGCGCAAGCGAAATCCGGGAAACTCCATCCGCAGACACAGGGCCCCGGATTGCGCTTCCGCTCCATCCGGGCTACGGGACTGAGTTCGCCGCTCAAGCCAGCTTGAGTGCGACGATCCCCGTCAGCACAAGCGCGATGCCCGCAAGCTTCACCGCGCTCAAGGTTTCGCCGAATAGCATGACGCCCATCAGGAACGTGCCGGCCGCGCCAATCCCGGTCCACACCGAATAGGCAACGCCGACCTCGAGCACCTTCAAGGCACGCCCGAGCAGGAAGACGAAGGCGGCGAGCAGCACCAGCGAGGCGAGGCTCCAGCCCGCGCGCGTGTAGCCTTCGGCATATTTCATCGAGATCGCCCAGCCGACATCCAGCGCGCCGGCGATCACCAGCATGAGCCAGGCCATGGACTGCGACATCGGCGTCGCCTCAGGCCGCGAGCTTCAAGAGATGCGCGTCATGGCGCACCAGGAAGGCCCGCAACAATTGCGGATAGTCCGCGCCGACCGCAGAGCGCACGCTCGGGCGCTTCGCGAGCTCGGCCCGCCACCCGCGGACCTTGGGCAGATCGCTGAAGATGCGAAGCTCGGTCAATTCATCGAACACATCGAAATAGCGAAAAATCGGCGCGAACACTGCGTCGACGAGGCTGAACGTATCGCCGGCGAAATACGGCCCTGCGCCAAGCGCGGCTTCCACGCGCGCGAATTTGGCCGCGAGCGCCTGGCGCTTGCTCTCGAATGTCGCCGGATCGGTCGTCGTCTCCAGCCCCCAGAGGTCGCCAAGGATCGCCGAGCCGAACTCCATCCAGGCGCGGTGCTCGGCACGCTTCAGCGCATCCGCCGGATGCAGCTTCGCGCCGCCCTGCGTCTCTTCGATGTACTCGCAGATCACGTTGCTCTCGAACAACGCAACCTCGCCCTTGTCGGTCGCAACCACCAGCACCGGCACCTTGCCGAGCGGCGATAGTCTTAAGAACCAATCCGGCTTGTTGGCGAGATCGATATCGATCCGCTCGAACGGCACGCCCTTCTCCTTGAGCGCGATGACGGCACGCTGCACGTAGGGACAAAGCTTGTGGCTGATCAGTTTGAGCGAAGCGGTCATGGTGGCGATCCCGGCAGTTAAATGCACCTGCATCTATATAGATGCAGATGCATTAACTCGTCAAGATCGATGCATCTGCATCAACTGCCTGTGACTTCAGGGCCGTGCGATGACCCCGCCCGTCATCGGCATCGGCACGCCCGTGGTTGCGGGATAGGACAGAGGCAGGCCCTTCAGGCCGCGGGCGGCGAGGAAGCCGAACGCTTGCGCCTCGATGGCGTCGGAGGCCCAGCCGAGCGTTTCGGCGGCCTCGACGGTGGCCGAGCCGACCCGCTCGCGCAGCATCCGCAGCATGGTGAGGTTGCGGGCCCCGCCGCCGCAGACGATCCAGCTGCGCGGCCGCCGCGGCAGCAATGGAATGACCCGGGCGATCGCCGCCGCGGTAAAGGCGGTCAGCGTCGCGGCGCCGTCGGCCGACGGCATGTCGCCGAGCTTCAGCGCGGCAAAATCGTTGCGGTCGAGCGACTTTGGCGGCGGAGCTGCAAAGAACGGCAGCTCCAGTGCGCGCGCGATCCAGGCTTCATCAGCCTTGCCGAGCGCGGCGAACTTTCCTTCGGCATCGAACGCCTGGTTCATGCTGCGGTACATGAAGTCGTCGAGCAGCGCACTGCCGGGCCCGGTGTCGCAGGCGATCAGCGTGTCGTTGCCGTCGATATAGGTGATGTTGGAGACGCCGCCGATATTGACCACGACGATCGGCCCTTCGCGCTCGAGCGAATTGGCCAGCGCCCGGTGGTAAACCGGCACGAACGGCGCGCCCTGCCCGCCGGCCTCGACGTCGGCGGCGCGGAAATCATGCACCACCGGGATATGGATCGCCTTGGCCAGCGCCGGCCCATCGCCGATCTGCACGGTCAGCCGCTTTTCGGGCCGGTGCAGCACGGTCTGGCCGTGGAAGCCGACGATGTCGATGTCCTCCGGCCTCATCCGGTTCTGCGCGACGAAAGTGGCGACCGCCTCGGCATGGGCCCGCGTCACCACGCGCTCGGCCTCAGCCAGGATCCCCGGCCGGGCATCGCGTCGGGACAGGTGCACGGCCTCGCTCAGCGCCTGGCGCAGCAGGTTGCGTTCAGCTGGACTGTAGGGCCGGTAGCCGGTTGGTCCGAACGCCTTTACCTGCTTTCCATCGGTTTCGATCAGCGCGACATCCACCCCGTCCAGCGAGGTGCCGCTCATCAAACCGAGTGCCGTTAACATCATGGATCAGCGTCCTCAAAAGACCTGCCCTGGCATGCCGATCTTGTGCCAGAGGGACACATCTTATAATGCCACAGCGCCAAGTGGCGGGCGGCAATCGAGTTCCCATGCAAGACTCTTAAATTGCCCCCAAAACAGTAAACCAAGAATTGTCAGGCACGCCGACAGATGACTGCATTTAAATCGGATTTCCTCAATACCCTGCAGGAACGTGGATTCATCCACCAGTGCTCCGATTTCGAGGGGCTGGACGCGCTCGCCGCCAAGGGCGAGGCGACCACCTATGTCGGCTACGATTGCACCGCACCTTCGCTGCATATCGGCAACTATCTGACCATGATGATGCTGCACTGGCTCCAGCAGTCGGGCAACAAGCCGATCACGCTGATGGGCGGCGGTACCACGATGGTGGGCGATCCCTCCGGCAAGGACGAGACGCGCGCGATGCGCACCGTCGCCGAGATCGAGGCCAACAAGGCCTCGATCCGCGGCGTGTTCGCAAAGGTGCTGCGCTATGGCGAGGGCAAGAGCGACGCGGTCATGCTCGACAATGCGGAGTGGCTGACCAAGCTGAACTGGATCGAGATGCTGCGCGACGTCGGCCGGCATTTTTCAGTCAACCGCATGCTGACCATGGACTCCGTGCGGCTGCGCCTCGAGCGCGAGCAGGAGATGAGCTTCATCGAGTTCAACTACATGGTCTGCCAGGCCTACGACTTCGTCGAGCTCGCCAAGCGCACCGGCTGCCGTCTCCAGATGGGCGGCTCCGACCAGTGGGGCAACATCATCATGGGCGTCGATCTCGGCCGCCGCATGGGCACGCACCAGCTGTTCGCGCTGACGACGCCGCTGCTGACGACCGCGTCCGGCGCCAAGATGGGCAAGACGGCGCAAGGCGCGGTCTGGCTCAACGCCGACCAGTTCTCGCCGTATGATTTCTGGCAGTACTGGCGCAACACCGAGGATGCCGACGTCGGCAAATTCCTGAAGCTGTTCACGACGCTGCCGATAGCTGAGATCAAGAAGCTCGAGGCGCTCGGCGGCTCCGAGATCAACGAGGCCAAGAAGGTGCTCGCGACCGAAGCGACCGCGCTGCTGCACGGCCGCGACGCCGCGAATGAAGCGGCGGAGACCGCGCGCCGCACCTTCGAGGAAGGTACGCTCGCCGAAAGCCTGCCGACGGTGGAAATTCCGCGTGGCGAGCTCGATGCAGGTTTTGGCGTGCTCAACGCTTTCGTTAAGGCGGGCTTGGTTGCCTCCAACGGCGAAGCCCGACGCCAGATCAAGGGCGGCGGCCTGCGCATCAACGACGCGCCGGTCACAGACGAGAAGATGGCGCTGTCAGGAGCCAATCTGACGCCGGAGGGCGTGATCAAGCTGTCGTTCGGCAAGAAGAAGCACGTCCTCATCAAGCCTGCATAGGCGTATGAGCTTTTCGCTGCTTGTCAGGGCGCGCCGAAGCGCGCTCCCTGACCGGCAATGGACCAGAACACGCCCAGGGAAACCAACAGGGAAACGAGCAAGGATGGCGTCGCGGCAACGCCGCAAGGCGCCGTGCGCATCGCGCTCACCGTGCTCGCGCTCTGCTTCACGCTGGCTGTGCTGGGCCGCGGTCTCGGCGACAGTTTTACGGTGTTCCTGAAGCCGATCTCGGAGAGCTTCGGCTGGGACCGCGCGCAGATTGTCTCGGTCTATTCGCTGACCTGGCTCGCCAGCGGCCTCACCGCGCCCTTCGTCGGACGCCTGTTCGATCATTCCGGACCGCGCATCGTCTATGCGCTCGGGCTGCTGTTGCTCGGCGCTGCGTTCCTGGTCGCAGCGCACGCACAGTTCCTGTGGCAATTCCAGCTCTCGATCGGTCTCTGCGTCGGCATCGGCATTGCCTTCATCGGCATCGTACCGAACTCGATCCTGCTTGGCCGCTGGTTCGGGCCCCGCCTGCCGACTGCGATGTCGGTGGTCTATTCGGCGATGGGCGGCGGCGTGCTGGCACTGCTGCCGGCCTCGCAGCTTCTGATCGATCACATCGGCTGGCGCGGCACCTACCAGCTGTTCGGCTTCGCGGCTCTGGGCCTGCTGGTGCCACTCATGCTGCTGCCGTGGCGGCTGTTCGCTGCCGGCTCGTCGCATGTCGTGAAGAAGACCGATCCGGATTTCGTCGACAACGGCTGGACGCTTCTCGGTGCCATGCGACACCACGCATTCTGGGCGCTGTTCTCGACCTTCTTCTTCACCGCGGTCGGCATGTATGCGATCGCCGCGCAGATCGTGGCCTATCTGATCGACGCCGGCTTTCCGCCGCTCCAGGCCGCAACCGCCTGGGGCTTCTCCGGCGTCGTGCTGGTGTTCGGCATGTTGGGAGTCTCCGCCCTCGACGGGCTGATCGGGCGCCGGCCGTCGGTGCTGCTGAGCTACGCGATCTCGATCCTCGGCATCTTCCTGCTCTGGCTCTTGCAGTATGATCCGAACATCATCCTGCTCACCGGTTTCGTCGTCTGCTTCGGCAGCATGATGGGCTCTCGCGGCCCGCTGATCAGTGCCACCGCGATGCGAATCTTCCAGGGCAAGCGCGTCGGTACCATCTACGGCACCATCTCGATCGGCAGCGGCCTCGGCTCGGCATTCGGCTCCTGGAGCGGCGGCCTGATTCATGATGCAACCCACGGCTACAATGCAGTGCTCGCCTTCGCACTTGCGAGCGTGGTGCTCGGGATGATTCCGTTCCTGGTCGTGCCCGCCTTGCGGCGGTAGGTTTCTCAGGGGTAACTTGAGTTCATTGGCGTCACCGGACAATTACGGGTGGGCATGACGCAAACACGAGCAAAAAATTCGGATCGAACGCGAGCTTGCGGTGTTTTTCTGACATGACGAAAATGTCAGAACGGAATTGATCCTGGGTGGCTTGCGAGGCCGAACCGAATGCGGTCCAAGTCGCAGCATTGGGTCACAGCATTGGATGGAGGGCAAACCAATGAACTTTCTTTATCTCACCCGCTTTCAACCGGTTCTCCTGAGCCTGTTCCGCTTGATCACCGGCCTGTTGCTGTTCCAGTACGGTATTGCCAAGCTGTTCAAGTTTCCGGTGCTCCCGTACTTCGCGAACATCCCGCCGATCATCTACGCGGCCGGTACGCTCGAGCTTGTGCTCGGAGCGCTCCTGATGCTCGGGCTGTTCACCCGCCTCTCGGCTTTCATTCTCTCGGGTGAAATGGCCTTCGCCTACTTCATGGGCCACATGTTCAAGGGCGAAGCGCCGGTGTTCCTGCCGCTGCTCAACGGCGGCACCGCCGCGATCCTGTTCTGCTTCGCCTGTCTCTACCTCTCGGCAGCCGGCGGCGGCACGGTCAGCGTCGATGCGGCGATGGGCAAGGAAAGCGAATCGACCGGCGGCGCCTACGCGCGGCGCTGACCCGCGCAATTGGCGTGCAAGTAACGGATGGCGCCGGCAGCTTCGCCGGTGTCATCTACCGCGAGCCCAGCACGTTCCAGATCAGAACGAGAGCCGCCACGAGCAGCGCGGACATGATGATGCGGTGAACGAATCGATTCATCGCTGTCCCGGCCAGGCTCGGTCACAACCAAAATCCAGCATCAATTCTCTCCGCCATGCGCAGGCGAAGCGCGTTGCGCCTGCACATTTGCGCATGCGGCTGCGAACGCTGCGTGCGCGGCAGCGCGTCGCACGCGTCCGTTCATGATTGGTAAGAACTTCATGCTACCGACGCGTGCAATAACAACCATTCCGTAGAGGCCGCGATGCAGCTGCTGAGTCATCTCAAGATCCGCACCAAGCTCGCCAGCATGGTCTGCCTCGCGGCGCTCACGGTCACGGCCATCATCGGGGTATCGGCCGTGCTCAGCAAGAGCCGCATGATGGAGGACCGCGTCCAGCAGATGCGGACTGCGGTGGAGCTCCTCTATAACTACGCGCAATCGCTCCAGGACGAGGTGACGGCTGGCAAACTCACGCAAGCCGAGGCCAAGAGCTTGTTCCACCAGCGCGGCCGACGCATGAGCTTCAATGGCGGCCAGGGCTACCCGGTGGTCTATAATCAGGACACCTCACTGGTCGTGAACGGCGCCAATCAGCAGCTCGAAGGCAAGATCACCGGCGCCAAGGATTCCAACGGCGTGCTGATCGCCGACGCCATCATCAAGGCCGGCAGCGAGACCGCGCAAGGCGGCGTGACCTCCTATCTCTATCCCCGCCCCGGCCAGACCGAGCCGGTCCGCAAGACCGTGTTCGCGCGCAAATTCGCGCCCTGGAACGTGACCATCAGCTACGGACTCTATGTCGACGACATCGACGCCGACGTGCGCGCACTGACGCTGGAGCTGGCCGCCATCGGCATCGGCCTGATGCTGCTGATGGCGACGCTGTCCTGGCTGATCGCCCGCGACGTGCTCGGCGCGCTCGACCGCCAGAAGAACCGCATGCAGGAGATTTCCGAAGGTGCCATCGACAAGGTGGTCGAGGAGACCGGCCGCGGCGACGAGATCGGCCGCATGGCCGAGACGCTCGAAGTGCTGCGGCAAACCGCGCTGACGGCACGCACCCTGGAGGCTGAGCAGGTCGCCACCAAAGCCCGCAGCGAGCAGGAGAAGCGCGATGCCTTGATCGCACTTGCCGACCGCTTCGATGCGTCCGTCGGCCAGCTCGTCGACCTGATGGCTTCAGGCTCCGGCGAGCTCGAGGCCACCGCCAAGTCGATGTCGTCCACCGCCGAAGGCACCAACCGCCGCGCTGCCGTGGTCGGCTCGGCCGCCACCGAGGCCAGCCAGCGCGTCCAGACGGTCGCGGCCGCCGCCGAAGAGCTCTCCTCCTCCATCACCGAGATCAGCCGTCAAGTCGCGCAGTCCGCCGAGGTCACCGGACGCGCGGTGGACAGTGCTCGCCGCACCGACACCATCGTGCGCGCGCTGTCCGATGGTGCCCAGCAGATCGAGCATGTCGCCGAGCTGATCTCCAGCATCGCGGCACAGACCAATCTGCTCGCGCTCAACGCCACCATCGAGGCTGCACGCGCGGGCGACGCCGGTCGCGGCTTTGCCGTCGTCGCATCCGAGGTGAAGTCGCTCGCGAGCCAGACCGCGGAAGCCACCCGCGAGATCGGCGACAAGATCGCCCAGATCCAGGGCGCGACCAAGGAAGCAGTGGACGCGATCGGCGGCATCACCGCCACCATCGAGGAGGTCAGCCGCATCGCCACCTCGATCGGCGCCGCCATCGAGGAGCAAGGCGCCGCCACCGCCGAGATCGCCCGCAGCGTCTCGCAGACGGCGGAGGCGACCAAGGAGGTCACTACCAATATCGGCGGCGTCAGCACCGCTGCGAACGAGACCGGCAATGCCGCCGGCATGGTGCTCGCGGCTGCCTCGAGCCTCTCCAAGCAGGCCGAACAGCTTTCCGGCGAAGTCGGCACGTTCCTGGCCGGCGTGCGCGCGGCGTAAACGCTCTTCACCTCTCCCGCTTGCGGGAGAGGTCGGCGCGAAGCGCCGGGTGAGGGCTTTCTCCTCATTGGGAATCTCGCTGCGGAGGCACCCTCTCCCCAGCCCTCTCCCGCAAGCGGGAGAGGGAGCGCACGTGGCTACAATCGAATCTGATCAGCTGCGAACTACAATGAGCCCCGCTTCTATCGCCGCGCGAGGCTGCAGCCGCTCGACAGCTGGCGCGTCGATCCGGCCGAGCCGTCATTCGACTGCGACGGGAATTCTTCGAACGGCGAGTTCTGCTTGCCGGTGTTGAATTCGAATATCTTGCGGAACAGGCCCGGCGCCATCGCCGAGATCGGATTGACGCGCATCACGGGCGCAGCCGGCGTGCCGACGACCTCGTAGGTCACGCCGATCAGACCTTCGTTGTTGCCGCCGCCGAGGAAGATGCCGAACAACGGGATCTGGCCGAAGATGTTGTTGACGCCATACATCGGCACGAAGGTGCCGCTCATGCAGACCTGGTTGCCGGGATAGTCGATCGAGCCCTCGATGGTGGCACCGATCATCGGCCCCTTGACCACGCCGTCGCGGATCGTGAGCGCGCCATTCTGCCGTGTGAACTCGGCGCGGAGCGCGCTGAAGGAGACGCCGTTGCCGGTGCCGTTGGGCGCGCCGGCAGCAACGCGTTCGAGCTGCGCCTCGCCCTTGACCGTGAAGTCGCGCACGTTGATGAGGCCCTCGCGCGACGTGTTCGGCTCGGACGTCGGCGGCTCCATGGCCACCACCATCTGGCCGCCAACCGCCTTGGTGTAGGTGTCGGTGAAGCGCAGCAGCGCGCCGGCATCGTTGGTCTGGAGGTAGATCACCTCGCGATTGCCTTGCGCGCGGCCGCCGCGCAGGTCGGCCGCAACAGGCGTATCGCGGCCGATCTTGCCGCTCAACGAAAATGCTTTGATGGCGCCATTGCGTTTCGACATCTTCGCGTCGACGCTGCGCATCGCCTCGCCGTTGAAACCCGCGACGGCACCGAGCTTCACGTCGATATCGAAATCGACGTTCTTCATCTTGTTCTTGCCGTCGTCCTTGGAATTGCCTGAGATCGCCGACTTCAGGAAGCCGCGGCCGTCGAACACGTCGCCGCGCATCGTGCCGCGCAGCACGCCGTCCTGACCGCGCTCGGCCTTCAATGAGGTCTTGTCGCCGTCAGACGGCGAATAGGTCGGGAAATTCACGTTCATGAGGTCGCCGTTCGCGTCGACCTCGAGCGAGCCCTTGATCGAGGCGCCGCCGCCTTCGATGACGATATCTTCCAGGCGCGTCGATTGCGCCGTCGGCACCACCTTGAAGCTGGCTTTCCCCGACTTGCCCGGCAGCTTGACCCAGCCGGGCAGGATGTTGTCGAGCTTGACCGAGGTCAGATCGGCCTCGACGCCGAGCTTCGTGGTCTGATCCGCGCCGCTCGCGATCTTGCCCGACAGCTTGATCGGCAACGATCCGCTGACGGCTGGGCTCAGATCAAATCCCAGGCGCGCGCGGCTGGCATCGTCCAGCGTCGCCTGCAATCTGACGTCCGCATCGCCTTCAGTCGGCTTGCGATAATCCAGCGAGGCGGCCTGTCCGTTGATCTTGACGTCGCCCTTGACCTGATAGCCTTGATTGCTCGCGACGATCTTGAGGTTGTTGGCCTCCAGCTTCTGGTTCATCACCAGCTTGTCGGCGGCAAAGCCGTTGAGGTCGGCGGTCACGGCATAGGTGGTGTCGGCCTTGGTCAGCTCGCCCTTGACCGGCATGCCGAGCTGGATGTTCGCCGAGAACGTTCCCTTGCTGGTGTTGGGATCGACGACGGTCGACGACAGATCGCTCAGGCGATCATTGGCGAGCATTTCGGCCGCGGCGGGCACGGGTCCCTCGACGCGGAACTTGGTGCGCGACGGCGACGGCTTGGGCGCCATGTCCGGCACCTCGAAGGTGAAGTCGGAGATCGTGATCTTGCGGCCGGCGGGCGTATCGGCAATGCCCTGCCCGATGTTCACGGTCGCAGTGCGGCCGGTCACGCGCGCCTTCAGATCTGCATCATGCACCACCGGCATGCCGTCCACCGGACGCACCGCGACACCGTTTGCGACGATGTTGACCGACAGGCCGTCGTCGGGGATCGGAGGCCCCTTGCGCGGAAGGTTCTTCACCGGCGAGTTGATGCCGATCTCGATGCGCTGGAGCGTGCCGCGCTCGATCCGCTCGATCACCCATTCACGCAGCTCGGGAACGATTAATGTGGGCCACATCCGCTTCAGCGCGGAGGCCGACATCGGCGTTCCCGCAAAGCCCAGCGTCAGCCGCGGCTCACCGGAATAGTCGATGGCACCGGTGCCGGCGACGCCGATCTCGCCATTGCTGATATCGGCCTGCGTCAGCAGGAGGCGCTTGTGGTCGGTGTCGAAACGGAAGCCGATTGCAATCCGGTTGAAGACGAGCGGCGGCTCGTTGTCGATGCCGCCGAGCAGGATCGAGCCGCCACTGAAGCCGAGCTGCCAGTCATTGGTCGCGCCGTTCGGCGGCTCGAGATGCCCCAGCAGCGTCAGGCGGTTGGCGCCAGAGAGAATCTTGAACGGCGCGACCAGCACCCGCCGGTTCGCGTCCCACTCGACGTTGATCTCGGCCTGATCGATCGCCATCGGATAATCGGGCGTGTCGGTATCGATGATGTTGCCGGCGCCGACCGCGATCTTGCCGCGGAAGAAGGTCGGCACGCCGTCGCGGCCGAGCTCGCCCTTCAGCTCGCCCGTCAGCGGCAGGTCGGCGGTATAGGTGAGATCCTTGACACGCAGCGCCAACAGGATGTTGGAGGTCGAGACCTTGTCGGCGCGGATGTCGACCGAGCGCACGCCGTTCTCGGCCGGCCCGATCGTGGCGCGCAGCATCCACGGACGCGCGCCCTCCTCGCCGAGGCTGAGCATGACGCCGCCATGGCTCGGCCGGCGCAGGCTCAGCGTGATGTTCTCGAACGACCATTTGCTACCACGCTGCTGGTCGTCGACGATCAGATTGCCGTTCTTCAGACCGATCTCGTTGAGGTTCTGGCCGTCGAGCCCGGTCATGCTCAGACTGTCGAGCCAGTCGAGGCCCTGAAGAATTCCGCTCTGTGCGGTCGCCTGAGGCGCGGCCTGGGACGCGTCCGGGCTTGCAGGCGCTGTGGCGAATGGCGGCGGCGGGACGCCATTGCGCGGGAATGTCGGCGGCAAGCCTGCCTCTTTCTTGGAGGCCACGCCGGTTGCCAGCGGCTTTGCGGTGTCACCGGCCGAGACCGTGACGGTACCGTCAGGCGCAATGCGGATCGCGAGTTCGGCATCGACGAGATTGAGGCTTTCGGCGCGCAGATGCCCCATCAGGAGACCCGCACCCGACAGCTTCACCTCGGCCTTCGGCGCACTGGCCACAATGGCGTGATCGCGGTCGCGGACGATGATGTCACGGATGCGGACGGCGATACGGACCCGCCCCGCCCGCTCGATCTGGGTGCCGCCAACCTCCACGGTGTTGCCGTGGCCGATATTGTCCTCAATGGCGGCTGCCAGCCATGGCGTTGCAATGTCGAGATTGATGGGACCCGCGCCGAGCCGCCACCACAGCGCGCCGAAACAGCCGACGAAAATGACGATGAGGGCACTGACGACGATGGCAAAGCGCATCAGCCATCGACCGCCGCCCAGCCAGCGCCGCAACGAGCTGAACCCGTCACCGAAGCGATGGAAGCCCGAATTGGAACGCGACAACAGCCGGCGCGCGCGATGGCCCGCGGCCGCCTCCTGATCCGGATCCCAGTCGGCGTCGTCCCATTCCCGCGGCTCGTATTGGCCGCCGCGCCGATCGAAGTCCCGGTTGTAGTCCTGGGGCGACTTATTCCTTGCCATTGCCTCTCGATACAGGCGCCCATCGTAGGATTGAGCGCCGCCGGGACCGCAGCCGTCGAGGGGGAGCGAAGACCCCCGCGCCGGCACTGCCGCCATACCTCGAATATTCCTGCTGTTCGTCATTTCGCCCCGGGAGCGCGTTCAACGAGCAGTGGGGTGGTGCGTGGAATTCCTTGTAACCATACTCCGGCGTCGTCAGACTTGCCCAGCCGAGGGCGCGATTCCGGCACACCGGACGAGAGCTGCAATACCGCTTTGGTTGACCTGCCGAAAGCGACGAAAGGAAGGCGTATGTCCAAGAAATCCCAAAAGAAATCGTCCAAAACGCCCTCCGGCAGTCCGACGGCCAAGAAGAAGACCCTGAAAACGCGGGCAGCGACTCAAACAAGATCCGCGAAAACACAGCGGACGCCGGCAAGCAAATCAACCAAGACAGTAGCAAAAGCAGGATCACATAAGGCCGCATCGAAACAGTTAAATTCCTCCAAATCGCCCGGGGCGGCGAAGGCCGCCTTGACCGAGGGTCAGAAGGCTCCCGCCTTCCGCCTGCCCCGCGACGGCGGCGACGTGGTCACGCTTACGGACTATGTCGGCCAAAAGCTCGTGCTGTTCTTCTATCCCCGCGCCGACACGCCCGGCTGTACCAGGGAGGCCATCGACTTCACCCGGCTGGCGGACGCCTTTGCGGCTGCCGGCACCGCCGTGCTCGGTATCTCCGCCGATCCGTTAAAGGCCCAGGAG
Source organism: Bradyrhizobium sp. Rc2d (assembly GCF_900099855.1). NCBI lineage: Bacteria > Pseudomonadati > Pseudomonadota > Alphaproteobacteria > Hyphomicrobiales > Nitrobacteraceae > Bradyrhizobium > Bradyrhizobium sp. Rc2d. Next base: position 103,207 of record NZ_FNCU01000013.1, read on the forward strand.
AAGTTCCGCGACAAGCACAAGCTCGCCATTCCCCTCATCTCGGATGAAACGCACGAGATGCTGGAGGCCTATGGCGCCTGGGGCGAAAAATCGATGTATGGCAAGAGCTTCCTTGGAATTCTTCGTACTACGGTGCTGGTCGGGGGCGATGGCAGAGTGGCCAGGATTTGGCGCAATGTCCGGGTCGACGGCCACGCCGATGAGGTGCTGGAAGCGGCAAGAAGTCTTTAACCAGTCCTTTAAATTCGAATGTTCCCGTTTCCGGAAAATTAACCATGACCGGCCCAGATTGCTGCGGCAATTAGGCCGTTACGGACTCATCCGACCGGCGCGGGAGTGCCGATGTCGAAAAGTTCTGCCCAATACTCGCAGTACCCCCAACATCATCCTCACGACCACGGAAGGGCCTTCCATCGCCGTCCTACCGCCGCCGCAACAGCGGTTGCGATTCCTCTTCCCGCCACCGACGACGCCTACACCATCGTCCATGCCGGCAAGCAGGTCCGCTTCGGACCCGTGGTGTTCTGGATCGTGGTCGGCACGGTGGTGCTGCTCGGGCTGTGGTCGGCCGCGACCGCCACCTATTTCGCCTTCCGTGACGACGTCCTGACCCGGCTGATCGCCCGCCAGGCAGAGATGCAGTACGCCTATGAGGACCGTATCGCCGAGCTGCGGGCCAAGGTCGACCGCACCACCAGCCGGCAGCTGCTCGACCAGGAGCAGTTCGACCAGAAGCTCGACCAGATCATGAAGCGCCAGACGGCGCTGGAGTCCCGGGCCACGGCGCTCGGCGCCATGCCCGACGTGACCGGATCGATCCCGCGCTCGGCACCGCAGCGTGGTGACGCCGGCCAGAACGCAACGCAGGGCACGCCGAAGCCGTCGCCGATCAGCGACACCGTGATCTTCGTGGCCCCGCCGGATCGCGAAGCGCGGCTCGAATCGCGCGCGCCGACCGTCGCGGCGCCGCCGACCAGCCAATTCGCCAAGAACCAGGGCTTCGACAACGTCCTGGTCCGCCTCACGACCTCGCTTGATCAGGTCGAGCGTCGCCAGATGGCGGCGCTCAACGCCGTCGAGGAAGGCATGGACTCACGCATGCGCCGGATGCGCGGCGTCGTCAGCGATCTCGGCCTCAACCTCGCCAGTCTCGAAGCCGCCGTACCGCGCACCGCGATGGGCGGGCCTTTCGTACCCGTCAAATTGACGCCCAACGCCGGGCCGTTCGAGAAGCAGCTCTATCGCATCAACACCACGCGCACCGAGTTGGACCGCCTCAATCGCACGCTGGCGCTGGTGCCCTATCGCAAGCCCGTCATCGGCGAGGTCGAATTCACCTCCGGCTTCGGCGTGCGCAGCGACCCGTTCCTCGGCCGGCCCGCGATGCACACCGGGCTCGACTTCCGTGCCGCCACCGGCGATCCCGTTCGCGTCACCGCCAACGGCAAGGTGGTCTCCGCCGGCTGGTCCGGCGGCTACGGCCGCATGGTCGAGGTCGACCACGGCAACGGGCTTTCGACCCGCTATGGCCATCTCTCCGAGATCAACGTCAGGGTCGGCGAGGTCGTGAAGATCGGCCAGGTGGTCGGTCTCGTCGGTTCGACCGGCCGTTCCACTGGCCCACATTTGCACTATGAGACCCGCATCGAGGGCGAAGCGGTCGATCCGCAGAAATTTTTGCGCGCTGGCGTGCGGCTCAGCGCGGGCTAAACCCGCGCTTCTCTCTTGCCTTAGCGCCGGCCACCGCCCATCCCGCCTCCGGGACCGCCGAAACCACCACCCATTCCACCCCCTGGCCCCATAGGCCCGCCGGGCGCGCCCAGACCGCCGGGACCTGACGGGCCACCCGGTCCTGTCGGCGCCGGGCCGGACGGCGCACCAGGGCTCGCCCCCGGCGCAGGCGCGCCCGGTGCACCGGGCTGGCCGCCACCGGGCGTGGTGGTGCCGCGATTTGGATGCAGGATCGAGCCGCCCGGCGAGCGCCCGGGCTGGCCTGCTCCGCCGGGCACCTGCCCCGGCGATCCCGGGAATTGGCCGACCGCGCGCGCCGAATCGAGCTGAAGGCCGCGTGAGCGATCGAACACGCCGTTGACCACCATGCGTGCTTCGCCGGCGGCTGGGCCGAAGCGCGAGCTGTCATGGGCGATGAGCCCGGAGCCGAGCTGGAGGTTCGATCCCATCCGCTGCACATAGGCCTCGACCGACAGGCGGCTCGCGCCGACGAGATCCGAGAAATCGTCGATCCGCGTGCGCGCGGCCTGCATCGCGCCCTGGCTCGCGCTGCCCTCGATCTGGACCCGCTGGCCGACGAGCAAGGGATCGACGCCGTTCAGCTTCAACCCGCCGATTCGCAAGCCGTCCGGCCCGCGTTCGACCAGACCCGTCACGCGCGCGGCCGCATCGCGCCGTGGCTCGACCAGGCTTGCGACGATGACCCCGTCAGTACGGCGCAAGCCGTAGACGGCGACCTGCGTGCCCGTCCGGAGCTTGCTCTCCTTGTCGCCGGCGACGATCTTCTGACCGAGCACGGTCAGCTCGTTGCCCTTCACCTGCTCGATCGGACCGGAGACTTCGCTCGCGATCGTGATGTTGCGCGTGACGAGCGTGCCGTCGGCCTGACGGGTCGCAACCACGCGCGCGAACTGGCCGATGCGCAGCGCCTTGGCGCTAGCCGCTTCACCGTCGATCCGGACCGGAACGTCGCTCGCATAGGTGACGCGCTGGCCGTTGACGTAGATGCTGCCGAAACGCTGGATCACGCCGACGATGCCGGTGCCGCCGATGCCGTGATCATCGCCGCGCGTGATCCCGGTGCCGCCGATGCCCTGATCGGTGCCGCGCTTGACCTGCGCACGGGCGAGGCCCGTGCCGGCGAGCCAAAATCCCATCAGCAGCAGGCGGCGGGAGATGAGTGGCGGCCGGCTCATGTCGAAGCGCCCTCTTTGCCACCGTCTTTGCCGCCCTCCTTCGTCCCGCCCTCCTCATCGGCATCTTCGCTGTAGATGTAGAGGCCGAAATTCCAGCGCGCGTTGCCGCCCTTGTCCTTGGCGAGAGCCCGATTGGCCTCGCGGTTGGCTGTCTTCAGCGCATCCATGGCGAGTTCGCGCGAGCGCGCCTCGAGCTTCCGTGCCAGCTTCGGCGAGATGTTGTTGTAGTGCACCGCGCGTTCGAGGAAGCGTGGCGCCCCAGAGACATTTTCCGCGGCGGCCGCGATATGGTCGTGCAGATTGCGGCCGAGATAGTGCCATTTGCCGTCATCCTCACCGCTCGGAACGAAGGCGGCCTCGACCAGCTCGATTTCGTCGGCGTCATTGATGGTGACGAGCTTGCGGTCGATCCATTCGTCGAGCACCGCGCGCGGGCGCACGTCCTTGGTGACGGAGGCGACGAGCTGCTCGAACGACGGCGCATCGCCCACGGCCGTTCGCGGCAAAGCCAGCGGCTCGCCCTTGGCATCGGTGAATTCCGGCGCGGCAAGCCAGCGCGCGATCACCGCACTGGTCAGCGACACCGCCGCCGGCGCCTCGTGCACGGGTGCGCCGGCGCCGCGCAGCCGCGCCACCTCCTTGCGATGGATGCCGGTGAGCAGGCTGACCCGGCTGTCGGTCTGCTCTTTTCCCTCCAGCGCGAAATCGTGCTCGGCGACGTTGACGAAAAGCTCACGAAGCAGCTGCGCCAGCGCCGGGAAGGTCATGCCACTGCGGATGCACAGCCGCACGAGCGGGCGCAGCAGCCGCGCCAGCGGCGCGTGCAGCTTCCCGGCGGCATTCGGCTGCGGCGCCATCGGCTTGTCGGCCGATTTGTCAGCCTCCTTGGACCCGGACTTGGCATTCATGTCTGAATTGTACCGATGCCTTACGTGGGACACAATCCCACTTTTTTCCACTAGGTCGATTGACGTGGTAAATTTTCCCACATATACGAACCACCACTGAGGGCGCGACATAGAGGGACTTAAAACCCATGGTTGACCGCTTGGTCCGCATTTCCACTTCACCGCCTGCTATGCCGGCTCCCAATTGGGGGCATAGCGCGATCGAGCCGATGCTGCCGGCGCTGCTGCGCGGCGCGATCTTCATTGCGGTGCTGGCCGCACCGTTCCTTGCCGCGCTTCTCGCAGGCTGACCACCGTCATGCATCACACCCACGAAACCCCGCACCGCCCGTCGGTGCTGCACATCTTCAAGGTCTATTATCCCGACCTGTTCGGCGGCACGCTCACGGTGATTCGCGACATCTGCGCGAGCCTGAAAGATGCCTTCGCCTCCGCCGTGCTGGTCTGCTCGCAATCGGCCGAACGGCGCGAGATCATCGTCAATGACGTCCCGGTCGAGCGCGTCCGCTCGTTCGGCAATCTGTTGTCGCTGCCCGCCGCTCCCACCTATCCGTGGCGGCTGTGGCGCAAGATCGCCGCGCACGATCTGCTCGCGCTCCACGCCCCCTTCCCGCTCGCCGACCTCGTCTTTGCCTTCGGATTCGGTGCCAAGCGGCCGCTGGTGGTGCACTGGCACGCCGACATCGTCACCCATGCCGGCCTGCGCTGGTTCATCGAACCGTTGATGCGGCGGACCTTGCGGCGCGCCAAGGCGATCATCGTCTCGGACCACGTGCTGGTCGACAACACGCCATTGCTGCGCGAATTCGAGGACAAATGCCACGTCGTGCCATTCGGCATCGACACCTCTGGCTATGACTGGCCGAAGATCGAACCGCACCACGTCAACGATCGCGGCCGACTCGTGCTGGCCTGCGGCCGGCTGGTGCCCTACAAGGGTTTCGACGTGCTGATCCGCGCCGCTGTCGTTCACAATTTCGAGGTCTGGATCATCGGCGAGGGCACCGAGCGGCCGCGGCTCGAGCAATTGATCCACGAGCTCGGCCTCGGTGATCGCGTCCGCCTGCTCGGCTCGGTAAACGATTGCGAGCGCATCAAGCTGATGTGCCTCGCCGACGTCTTCGTGATGCCATCGGTGACCAATGCCGAGACGTTCGGCCTCGTCCAGCTCGAGGCCATGGCCGCCGGCCGTCCGGTCGTGAACACGGCGCTCGACACCGCAGTGCCGCGCGTCGCCCGCCACGGCATGGAGGCGATCACCGTGCCGCCCGGCGACGCCGCGAAGCTGGGCGAGGCCATCGACAGCCTGATCCGCGATCCCGAGCGCCGCCGCCGCATGGGACTATCGGCGCGCGCGCGCGCCCTCACCCGCTATTCGGCCACGGCCTTCAAGCAAGGCATGGAGACCGTCTACCGCGAGGCCATCGCCGCACCGAGCGAGCAGCGATCGGCGATCGCCGATCCGCCGCAGGCGACGGGATGGGTGGACACCGTCCGGATCGCGGCGGCGCTGGCCTGGTCCGACATGCGACACCGCTATGTGCGCTCGCTGCTCGGCCCGTTTTGGATGTCGTTCCAGATGGCGATCGTGGTCGCGGTGCTGGGCTCGGTGATCGGGCAGATGTCGAACGCCGACGTGCTGTCGCGCCTGCCCATGCTGGCGCTGTCGATGACGGCCTGGACCTTCCTCAACAGCGTGGTGCTCGATGCCACCACGGCGCTGCAGAACTCCGCGAGCCTGATCCGCGACCGGGCGCTGCCGCCGGTCATCTTCCTGCTGCAATGCACGTTCCGCCAGGCGCTGTTCGCGCTCCATAACGCCTGCGTGCCGCTGCTCCTGTGGCTGATCCTGTCCCGCCACGATCTCTCTCACGCGCTGGCGGCGCTGCCTGGCCTCCTGCTGTTCGTGGTCTGCACGTTCGCCCTGAGCCTCGTCCTCGGTGCGATGGCAACGCGCTATCGCGACCTCAAGCCGATCATCGAATCCACATTGATGCTCGCCTTTCTCGCCTCGCCCGTGATCTGGTCGTCGGAGATGATCAACCACCGCTCGACGGTGATGCGGATCAATCCGCTGACGCATCTGTTCGCGGTGTGGCGGGAGCCACTGGCAGGTGGCCATGTCGATCCCGTCAGCATCGTCTATGTCCTCGTCGCGTTGGCGCTCCTGATCTGCGCGAGCGTGCTGACGCTGGTCCATCTGCGCAAAGCTGCATTCTGGATCTGACGCATGGTTTCGATCAGCCTTCGCAACGTCTGTCTCGACTATCCGCTCTACGGTGCCTACGACTATTCGCTGAAACGGCGGCTGCTCGGCCATCTCATTCGCGAGCCGGGCGAGATGCGGATCATCCGCGCCGTCGATAACGTCACGATCGAGGCCGAAGCCGGCGCCCGCATCGGGCTTGCCGGCCCCAACGGCTCCGGCAAATCGACGCTGCTGCGGCTGATCGCCGGCGTCTATCCGCCGAGCAGTGGCAACATCGCAATTCAAGGCAACGTCGTGCCGCTGCTCGGCCTCAACGCGGGCGTCAATCTGGATTTCCTCGCCGAGGATAACATCGCGCTGCTGCTGCGGATCAGCGGCCGCAAGCCGACCCGCCGCGTGATCGACGAGATCTGGGCCTTCACCGAGCTCGAGGCGCGCATGCAGCGGCTGCCGCTACGGATGTTCTCCTCGGGCATGCTGATGCGCGTGCTGTTTGCGACCGCCACGGCGTTTCCTGCCGATATCCTCCTGCTCGACGAATGGCTCAGCGTCGTCGACGAGCACTTTGCGGAGAAGGCCCAGCAACGGCTGCTGAACCTCGTATCGCAGGCGGCAATCGTGATCATCGCCTCGCACGACCAGCCGCTGCTGCGCCGTACCTGCACCAGCATCATCAATCTCGATCACGGCCGCGTCGCCTCGACCGTCACGGTCACCCCACCGGCCACCCACACCTTCGAGCTCCGCGAGAAACGCGCATGAAGCAGAACATCCTTGTCGTGTCCGAAGCACTCGGCGAGCCCAACCACAAGCGCGGCATCTTCCACTTCACGCGTGAATTGATGCGCTCGCTCGCGGCCGAGGGGCACGAGCTGACGCTGCTGGTCGAGACCACGCGGCGCTATCGCAAGCTGCACCGGCGCGAGCGGCGCACCAAGCTCTTTCCGGCGCAGTCGCGCAACATCGAGCTGCTCGCGCTTTACCGCTTCCTCGACGAGGTCAACATGGGCGAGCCGGTCGTGCGCGGCGGGCTGCGGCGCACGCTCGACTGGATCCGCCACAAGGCCACCATGTCGGTGTCGTGGGACTACATCGTCTGCTTCCTTCGCGCCGTCGGCTTGCGCGGCCTGGACGCCCGGCTGATCGAGAACAGGACCGAGGCGCTCGAATACGTCCCGCCGGACCTGCGCCATCTCGAGCTGTTCCGCGACTTTCAGCTCGAGCCCGGATTCTACAGCTATCAGGACTCCTCGGCGTTCTTCCTGCTGCCGCCACCGCGGGTGGACGCGCGCGACTACGACGTCATCGTCGTGGATACGCCGACGAGGGTGGCGATCAGGCGCAGGCCCGACGCCAAGGTGATCTGCGTCGTCCATGATTTGCTGCCGCTCACCGACCTCAAGCTCAGCGACGTCGCAACGCGGCTGTTCCTGTCACGGCTGCTCACCAGCCTGCGCCAGGCCGACGAACTCGCCTTCGTTTCAAGCTATAGCATGATGCGGTTCAGGGAACTGTTGCCGCAATTTGCGCACCTGCCGGCGCGGGTCGTGTATCCCCGCACCCGGTTCGACGCCCCGGATGTCCTGCACCTGCCAGCCCCGTCGGGGCGTCCGGGGCGGCCGAGCTTCGTCGTCATCGTCTCGAACGAGCCGCGCAAGAACGTCGCCACCGTCGTCCGCGCCTTCCGCGGCGTACCCCACGCCGATCTCGTCGTGATCGGCTATGCCGGAGAGATCAGCCGGATGCGCAATCTGCCGCCGAACGTCCGCTTCGCCGGCTATGTCGACGAGCACGAGAAGGCATCCCTGATCGCGGAAGCGCACGGCCTGATCATGCCGAGCTTCGCCGAAGGTTTTGGCGTGCCGATCATCGAGGCGCTGGCCGCGAACACGCCGGTGCTGTGCTCCGACATCGCTGTCTTCCGCGAGGTCGCGGGCGAGCTCGCCGACTATTTCGATCCGTTCTCGACCGAGGCGATCGCAGCCTCCGTCACCCGCGTGCTGACGCGGCAGGAGGAGTGGCGCGGCAAGATCCGGGCGAGGCGCCACGAGCTCACTGAACGCTTCGGCTACGAAACCCAGGCCCGGGATTTCCTCGGTCATGAGATGCCGAGAGAAAGCCTGGTCGCAGCACAGTAGGCGTCAGCCAGATGACAGCTGAGCAGGCAGCATGGTCCGGTCCGGCCAGCCCGCCAACCTTGCGCGACCGATGGCAGGCCCTGGGCCATTCCGCCGCGCTGTTTCGCGCTGCCGACATGCTCGCCGTGCTGATCGCGGCATCACTGCCCTGGGCGACCACGGCGCCTTCGATCTTCGTCGGGCTCTTTCTGCTCGCGCTCACGCCGACCATCGACTGGCGCGACTATGCGCGCAGGCTCATGCGGCCCGCGCTTGCCCTGCCCCTCGCCTTCCTGCTGCTCGCCTTCATGGGCACGCTGTGGTCGGACGGCGCATGGGCCGACCGGCTGCATGCGATCAAGCCGGTCGCAAAGCTCATGCTCATTCCGCCACTGCTCTACCATTTCAGCCGGTCCGAGCGCGGGTTGTGGGTTTGTCTCGCCTTTCTCGCCTCCTGCGCGCTGCTTGCGGTCTTCTCCTGGATCGTGCTGCTCGATCCCAGCTGGAAGATCAGCGCGACGGCGTCATCAGGCGTTCCCGTCAAGAACTACATCGACCAGAGTCAGGAATTCACGCTCTGCGCGTTCGCGCTTGCACTCCCTGCGCTGACATTCTGGCGCAGCCGAAACGTCGCCGCGACAGCCGCTTGCGTGGCGCTGATCCTGCTGTTCGCTACCAACATGGTGTTCGTCGCGTCCGCTCGCACGGCGCTGCTCTGCATCGCGGTGCTGCTGGGCTTATTTGCCTGGCGGCATCTGAGCCGGCGCGCGACACTGCTCCTGCTCGCAGGCTCGCTCGCCGCGAGCGCGCTGGCCTGGACGACGTCGTCCTATCTGCGCCAGCGCATCACCGATATCGCCGTCGAATACCGCCACGGCCATGAGGACATCAGCCGCGCCTCGACAGCGCAGCGGCTGACCTATTGGCGCAAGTCGCTTCACGCCTTTGCCGACGCGCCCCTGATCGGCCACGGCACCGGCTCGATCAAGCGCCAGTTCGAGCGGGCCGCCACAAGCGCAAGCAGCCTCGATGCCGAGGTCGTCAGCAATCCGCACAACCAGACCCTCAACGTCGCTGTGCAATGGGGCCTTCTGGGCGTCGTCCTGCTCTACGCCCTCTGGATCGCACATCTTCGCCTGTTTGCAGGGGAAGGCCTCGCCGCCTGGATCGGCCTCGTCGTCGTGGTGCAGAACGTCACGAGCTCGCTGTTGAACTCGCACCTGTTCGATTTCCACGAGGGCTGGATGTACGTGCTCGGCGTCGGCGTCGCCGGCGGCATGGCGCTGAAGGCGAAAGCCGCCAGCCGGCCCTGACTACTGGCTGTGCTCGTGGCCGACTGGGAGCATGCGCTCCGCGACGCGGCGCAGCAGGCTCAATGTGCGTCCGTCGATCACGAGCAACGCGCTGCCGATGATGATTGCGCCCGCGATCTCGCGCATCGAGATCGGCTCGCCCAGCACCAGCCATCCCAGAAGGATGGCCGTGACGGGAATGAGCAACGTCACCAGCATGACATTGCTCGCGCCCGAGCGCCGCAGGATCTGAAAGAAGACGATGTAGGCGAGCGCCGTCGACAGGCCGGCAAGGCCAAACACCGCAAGCCAGGTTGTGAGGCTCGGCATCGGAACTCGCCACGGCTGTTCCACCACACCGGCGACGGCCGCCATCATCACGGTCGACGCTATCAGTTGAAACGTCGCCGTGCCCAGCGGAGCTGCGTCCTTCAGCAATCGCCGCGCCGCCAGTGCCGCAAAGGCATAGCTGAATGCGCCGCCGAGGCAGAGCAGGATGCCGAGCCCCTGCCCCGGCCTTGTCTCGAAGCCCCATCCGCGCAGGATGATGACACCGAGCAGCCCCAGCGCCACCCCGGCCATGCGACGCATCTGCAAGGTCTCGTCGCCTGCCGCCGCCATCACCACCACGGTGAACAGCGGCGTGGTCGCGTTCAGGATCGAGGCCAGCCCGCTCGGAATGAAAGTCTGGCCGATCACAATCAGCGAGAACGGAATGACGTTGTTGAGCAGTCCGATCAAGACGAACGGCCTCCAGCCCATCGTGCCCGTGGGGAAGCCGATCCCCTGCATGCGGAGCAACGGCAGAAGAATGGCCGCGCCAAGCGCAACGCGCAGGAATACGAGCGTCAGCGGCGGCAATTCCCGCAAGCCCGCGCCGTTGAAGAAGAACGAGCCTCCCCAGAGGACCGAGAGCACCGCGAGCAGCGACCAATCGCGCGCATCGATCCGGTTATCGTTCGGGGGCATGGCGTCTCACCTCGGCGGCCGAGCCCATCGCCTAGAACGCTGCGGTGGACAATGCCACCCGATTTCCGATGAAGCACCTGTCTACGACGGCTTCTTCGGCTGCGATACCAGCTCGATCATCCTGCCCTCATCATCGTCGGGCATCACAGCCTTTGCCTGCGCGTAGGCCTCGACCGCGGCACGCGAGACCAGCGGCTTATCAGCCAGCAGGCTCTCGGCCAGGTTCACCGCATAGGCGGCATCCTTGTGCCGCAGCGCCGACGTGAAGGTCGCGCCGCTGAAGTCGCGGGCGACCATGCGCTTGGAGTGGCGCTGCACCTGGGGGCTTGCGGCGACGCCCGCCTGGATCGACTCCAGCACGAGGTTCATGTCGAGCCCGGCCTGCTCGGCGATCGCAAGGCCCTCGGCGAGGCCGGCGATCTGGATCGCGCCCAAGAGATTGTTGATGAGCTTGTAGACCGTGCCGGTGCCGACCGCACCGAAATGGCGGACGGTCGAGCCGATTGGGTCGAGATAGGGCCGTGCGCGCTCGAGATCGGCTGCATTGGCGCCAACCAGCAGCGTCAGCTTTCCGCTAGCGGCCGCATCGGGCAAACCGGTCACGGGGCAGTCGATGTAAATGAGCCCGCGCGCGTTCAGCTCGCGGCCCATCTCGCGGGCATGGTCATAGGAGACGGTCGAGCATTCGATCGCGATGGTGCCGGCCTTCGCGGTCTTGGCCGCGCCCTTGAGCCCGAGCCAGACCGCACGCGAGGCCTCGTCATCGGCGACCATGGTCACGACCGCATCGGCATCGATTGCGGCATCCTCCGGCGAGGTCGCCCAATGCGCGCCGCGGGCGATCAGGTCTTCGGCCTTGGCCTTGCTGCGATTCCACAGCGTCACGGTAAAACCGGCATCGAGATAGCGGCCGGCCATGCCGTGCCCCATCCGCCCAAGCCCGATGAAGGCGACGCGGGGCATGATCAGTCCACGTCCTCGATGTCGCCGCTGGTGGTGCCGAAGGCGCGCTGCGCCAGCGTCGCGGCCATGAAGTCGTCGAGCTCGCCATTGAGCACGCCGGATGTGTCCGAGGTCTGCACCCCCGTGCGCAAATCCTTCACCATCTGGTAGGGCTGCAGCACGTAGGAGCGGATCTGGTGGCCCCAGCCGATATCGGTCTTGGCAGCCTGGTCAGCGGCGGCTTTCTCCTCGCGCTTCTTCAGCTCGATCTCGTAAAGGCGCGCACGCAGCATGTCCCAGGCCTGCGCCCGGTTCTTGTGCTGGGAACGGCCGGCCTGGCAGACCACCGCGACACCGGTCGGAATGTGCGTCAGGCGCACCGCGGATTCGGTCTTGTTGACGTGCTGGCCGCCAGCACCGCCCGAACGCATGGTGTCGGTGCGGACGTCGGATTCCTTGATGTCGATCTTGATGCTGTCGTCGATGACGGGGAACACCTGCACGCTCGAGAACGAGGTGTGCCGCCGAGCGTTGGAGTCGAACGGCGAGATGCGCACCAGGCGATGCACACCCGCTTCGGTCTTCAGCCAGCCATAGGCGTTGTGACCGGAGACCTGGATGGTCGCCGACTTGATGCCGGCCTCTTCGCCCTCGGATTCTTCCAGGAATTCGACCTTGAAGCCGTGGGTTTCGGCCCAGCGCGTGTACATGCGCAAGAGCATCTGCGCCCAGTCCTGGCTTTCGGTGCCGCCAGCGCCGGCATGGACTTCGAGATAGGAATCGAAGCGGTCGGCCTCGCCCGACAGCAGCGCCTCGAGCTCGCGCCGCGCCACCTCCTTCTTGAGGTTCTTCAGCGCGGCTTCGGCCTCGGCAACGACACCGTCATCGCCCTCGGCCTCGCCGAGCTCGATCATGCCGATATCGTCTTCGAGTTCCTGCTCGACCTTGCCGATGCCCGACAGCGCATCCTCCAGCGAGGTGCGCTCCTGCATCAGTTTCTGGGCTTTCTGGGGATCGTTCCAGAGATCGGGATCTTCTGCGAGCTTGTTCAGCTCAGCGAGGCGCGCCGTCGATTTCTCGACGTCAAAGATGCCTCCTCAGCAGCCCGACTGACTGCTTGATCTCTTCTACCAACCGCTCGATTTCGGCGCGCATGTCGTTCTCTGATGTCGCGGAATTGTTCCGGGTTCGATTGCAACGGGATGTAACGGCGGCGGCGCCAAAGCGCAACCGCCCGCTCCTTCAAACGTCAGCGTTATCCGCTAAAGCATGATCCGGAAAAGTGCGCAGCGGCTTTCCGAAAAGATCATGCTCAAACAACAACCTAAAGCGCGATGACGATTCGTCCTAATCTCATCGCGCTTTAGTACAGCCCGCCGGTGCCTGGCCGCATGAAGAAGCCGGAATCCGGCTGCTGCTGCTGCGACGCCGGCATGCGCCCATCGGCATCGGCTACGCCGATGACCGAATAGTTATCCGGCGGCGCCGTGCCCGGCTTGAAGGCTTCGAGGATGGTTCCGCCGGTCTCGCCGGGACCTGCGCGCATGCCGGTCTTGGAGACAACGCGCACGAGCTTGATGCCGGCCGGCACCTTGAACGGAACGGCGGGCTTGTCGGCGAGCGCAAGCTTGAGGAAATCGCGCGCGATGGGAGCTGCCAGATGGCCGCCGGTCGCGGCATTGCCTTTGCCGAGCGGGCGCGGCTTGTCGTAGCCCATATAGATGGCGACGGCGACGTCGGGCGAGAAGCCGACGAACCAGGCGTCCTTGGCCTCGTTGGTGGTGCCGGTCTTACCGGCGATCGGCTTGCCGACTTCCTTGACCACGGTCGCGGTACCGGCCTGCACCACGCCTTCCATCAGCTCCGTGATCTGATAGGCGGTCATGGAATCCAGCACCTGCTCGCGGCGGTCGATCAGCTGCGGCTCGGCCTGATTCTTCCAGCCGCCCGGCGCGTCGCAGCCGCGACATTCGCGCTGGTCATGCTTGAAGATGGTGCGGCCGTAGCGGTCCTGGATGCGGTCGATCAAGGTCGGCTTCACCCGGCGGCCGCCATTGGCGAGCATCGAGTAAGCCGTCACCATGCGCATCGCCGTCGTTTCGCCGGCGCCGAGCGCGTAGGACAGATAGTTCGGCAGCTCGTCATAGACGCCGAAGCGGCGGGCATATTCGCCGATCAGGGGCATGCCGATGTCCTGCGCGAGGCGCACCGTCACGGTGTTCAGCGACTGCCGCAGCGCGTTGCGCAGCGTCACCGGTCCCTGGAACTTGCCCGAGGAGAAGTTTTCAGGCCGCCACACGCCGGCGCCCTGGCCCTGATCGATTTCGATTGGCGCGTCGAGCACCACGGTCGACGGCGTATAGCCGTTGTCGAGCGCGGCCGAATAGACGATCGGCTTGAACGACGAACCCGGCTGCCGATAGGCCTGCGTGGCGCGATTGAACTGGCTCTGGTCGAACGAAAAGCCGCCGACCATCGCGAGCACGCGGCCGGTCCAGGGATCCATCACCACCATCGCGCCCGACACTTCGGGGATCTGACGCAGCCGGTACTGGCCCTCGACGGGCTGGCCGTCCTTGTAGAGCGGATCAGCATAAATGACGTCGCCGGGCTGGAGCACCTGCGACACCGCCGTCGGCGTCTTGCCCCTTGTGCCGCCCTGCGTGGCCCGCGCCCAGCGCACGCCGTCGACCGTGACGATGCCCGTCTCGCGCTGCTTGCTGATGGCACCGCCAAGCTCACGGCTCGGCTGGAAGCCGATGCGCGCCGACTGGTCGCTGGTCTCCAGCACCACCGCCATGCGCCACGGCGAGATGTCGGAGAGCGACTTGATCTCGGCAAGCTTCACGCCCCAGTCGCCCGAAATGTCGAGCTTGCTCATGGCACCACGATAGCCCTGCTGCTCATCATAGTTCACGAGGCCAGCGACCATGGTCTTGCGCGCCATGACCTGGATCTTCGGATCGAGCGTGGTGCGGACAGAGAGGCCGCCCTCATACAGCTTCTTCTCGCCATAGCGCTCGAAGATGTCGCGGCGGACTTCCTCGGCGAAATATTCGCCGGCGAAAGTGTGGGCCCCGTTGGAGCGGCTGGTGACGGCGAGCGGCTCCTTGCGCGCCTTCTCGGCATCGGCCTGCTTGATCCAGCCGTTCTCCTGGAGACGGTCGATCACATAGTTGCGGCGCTCGATTGCGCGGTCGCGGTTACGCACCGGATGCAGGGTCGCCGGCATCTTCGGCAGCGCGGCCAGATAAGCGGCTTCCGCAACGGTAAGCTCGTTCACCGACTTGTCGAAATAGACCAGCGACGCCGCCGCGATGCCGTAGGCGCCGAGGCCGAGATAGATTTCGTTCAGATACAGCTCGAGGATCTTGTCCTTCGAGTAGGTCTTCTCGATGCGCATCGCCAGCAAAGCTTCCTTGATCTTGCGCGCAAAGGAGACCTCGTTGGTCAGAAGGAAGTTCTTGGCGACCTGCTGGGTGATGGTCGAGGCGCCCTGCGGACGCCGATTCGAGCCGTAGTTCTGGATGTAAAGCAGACCTGCGCGCGCCATGCCGGTGTAGTCGATGCCGCCATGCTCGTAGAAATTCTTGTCCTCGGCCGCCAGGAACGCGTTGATCACGAGCTTGGGCACCGCCTGGATCGGCAGATACAGCCGCCGCTCCTTGGCGTATTCGCCGAGCAGCGAACCGTCGACCGCGTGCACGCGGGTCATCACCGGTGGCTCGTAATCCTGAAGCTGAGAGTAGTCCGGCAAGTCCTTGGAGAAATGCCAGATCAGGCCTGCCACGGCCCCGACACCGACAAGGAACACCACTGTTCCCGCGGCGAACAGGAAGCCCATGAACCGCACCAGCAAGCGCATTATGTGTTTATCCGTTCAAACTCTGGATCAGCCCAGTATCAGCCCCTTGGCACCCCAAACAGGGGCCGACCTTTACGTCACGAATTCACCGGCTTACACAATTACATCAGCGCCGGATTTTAGACGCTTGCCGAGCGGGATTCTCTCCGATTCCGGAACCCCCTGCGGCATTTTTATAAAGCGCCCGCTGTGGCCAAACTAGGGCTTTTGCGGCGGGACGGAAAAACCCTTTCAGTTCGAAGACCCCCGGGGCGTCAATTTGACGATCCCCGGGTCGTCAATTTGACGATCCCGCCGTGGCCATCCGCTTGGCCAAAAACCCGTCGATCGCCTGTGCCATGGAGCCCACGGCACGGGACCGCCAGCCCTCGGAGACCAGATGCTCGAGGTCCCCCTTGTTCGAGACATAACCGATCTCGACCAGCACAGAAGGAACGTCGGGCGCCTTCAGCACCCGGAAGCCAGCCGACTTCAGGGGATGCTTGTGCATCCGCACCGTTGACTTCATTTCCCCCATCAGCAGACGGGCAAAACGATTTGAAAAGGTGCGGGTTTCCCGCTGCGTGAGGTCGATCAATATGTCGGCGACGTCGGTCGGCTCCTCCGCGAGGTTGAAGCCGGCGATCGCGTCCGCCCGGTTCTCGGCGTCAGCCAGCCGCTGGGCCTCGGCGTCGGAGGCCTTATCGGAGAGCGTGTAGATGGTCGCGCCCTGCGCATCGCCCTCGGCACGAGGCAGCGCATCGGCATGAATCGAGACGAACAAAGCGGCCTTGAGGTTGCGGGCGATCTTGGTCCGGTCATTGAGCGGAATGAAAGTGTCGTCGTCCCGCGTCATGACCACGCGATATTTGCCGGCCTTTTCCAGTCTATCGCGTAGCGCCAGCCCAAAGGCGAGGACGAGGTTCTTCTCGCTTTCGCCGCTCGACTGCGTGCCGTTGTCGATGCCGCCATGGCCGGGATCAATCACGACCACCGGCCGGCCATCGGCCTTCTGCTGCGCGGTTTCCGGAGCCGCCGTAGTGGGAACCGTGGCAGGCGGCGCCTCGGCGATCGCGGGCCGCAACTCGGGACGGTTTTCGGGGGCGAGCGATGGCGCGAAGGCGGCACGCTCGACCTCCTCCAGTTCGAGCACGAGCCGGGCCGGCTGGCCGTTGGCGGCGTCGACCACGTAGGAATTGGCGATCTTCGCCGGCCCGGTCAGGTCGAACACGATTCGCGAGCCGCCAGGCATGACGAGCCCGTAGCGGAAAGCCTTGATCAGCCCCCGCCCCCCGCTGCCGGTACCGGCAGGCAGCTGAAAATTGACCTGCGGCACGTCCACCACCACGCGGTAGGGGTCGGCGAGCGTGACGACACGAAAGGTAACGGTCTGGTCGATGTCGAGGATGAAGCGGGTCTGCTTGCCATCGCCAGCCAGACGGGCTGCCGAAGCGATTGGAAAATTCGCAACCGCAACAGAGGGTTGCGGCTGGCTTTCCGCTGCGCTCAAGCGCGAGGAATCGGCATATGGCAATGCTGCGGCGCACAGCAGCACGCATCCCAGCAAAACCCTTTGATTTGTGCGGCTCGCCACCGAATTCCGTGCCTCCGAGCAGCCTCTTTAACGCAATAGAACCACAGGGTTAAACGATCCTTAATGACGGATATGCGAAACTCGCTGACTGTGACCGCCGTGCGACGCTCCCTTGCACGGATGGCTCATTCCTCGTATGTACGGAATGCTGACGGCCGATATTCCCGGTTGTGTCGCATTCAGCCTCCCGGTGCAGCGCCGGAACTCTCAAGGTTTGGGAATTCCAGCGTTTTCCGTTCCCCCTCTAAGACCAGCGCGGTGCGCGGCAACGAGATGGAGCGGGTCAAGCCCCGGCGGCGGACGGTCCTGGGTTACCACTCACGTCACCCGGGCGGTTCTGACAGCGACGTAACCCATTAACCCGGTCTCTTGATCCCAAGGGACCGGTTCGTGATCCCCCAAGGCGAGCGCGCTCGCGCCATGCCTGGCCAGCAGCAACTGATTGAGGGGCGGCCTCGCCGCCCAATGTTTCATACGGGCCGACGCTTGATGCGCCAGACTGTGCCGACGAATTCTAAAGGACCATTCGCGACGCTGCGGATTGAAAATTCCGCGCGCCGCGCTGGCCCCGAAGCTTCCGGTTCGGCAAGGCGCGAGAGACGGCGTTTCGGCCTTCCCCTCACCCCCGAATCAGGTGGACCGTCGCGTCACCCGGCGGCGCGATACGCGCCCACGGTGAATCGCGCCCGCCGCCGCCAAGAGTTAAGACATGCCCAACAAGATGTTGATCGATGCCACCCACCCGGAAGAGACCCGGGTCGTCGTGGTCCGCGGCAATCGCGTCGAAGAGTTTGACTTCGAGACCGCACAACGCAAGCAACTGCGCGGGAATATCTACCTCGCCAAGGTGACCCGAGTCGAACCTTCGCTCCAAGCCGCTTTCGTCGAATATGGCGGCAACCGCCACGGCTTCCTCGCATTCAGCGAAATCCATCCCGATTACTACCAGATCCCGGTCGCCGACCGGCAGGCGCTGATCGAGGCCGAAGAACAGGCTCATCGCGAGGCCGAGGAAGAGAGCGAGAACCGCTCCCACGGCCGCCGCCGCTCGCGCCACCGCAACGCCCGCCGCCGCGGCCATGGCGAACGCGTCCGCAGCGACATCGTCGAAGGCCTCGAGGCCGGCGCCGACCCCGCGGCCCAGCCGGTCGAGGGCGAGGCCCTGCCGGCGCAGACTGAAGGCGCTTCGCACGAAGGCGAGCACCTGCACGCCGATGCCGAGCATCATGGCGAGTACGACGGCCACGATCATCACGAAGACGATCATGGCGATCATCAGCCCCATGATGACGATCACCAACACGCCCACGCTGATGACGACCAGGGTGATCACGGCGAGCACGATCATCACGTCCGTGATCAAGCCGACGAGACGCCCGCACCTGTCGCGGCCGTCGGCGCCGAGCCCGTGGTTGCGGCCGAGACCGTTTCCGAGCCGCAGGAGGCCGCCGCCCCCGAAGCCCGCGCCGAGGCTTTCGCCGAGGCTGTAACTGTCGCCGTTGAACCAGCCGATGCCGTTTACGCCGCCGACGCGGCGCATGCCAAGGCCGCGGAAGTGACGGCCGACGAAGAGGAAGAGGACGAGGACGGCGAGGAAGCCGAAGAGGAACTCGTCGAATCCGTCGGCGGCGACGACGTGCTGGAGGAAGTACCGGAGCGCACCTTCCGCCCGCGCCGTCAGTACAAGATCCAGGAGGTCATCAAGCGCCGCCAGGTGATGCTGGTGCAGGTCGTCAAGGAAGAGCGCGGCAACAAGGGCGCCGCGCTGACGACCTATCTGTCGCTCGCCGGCCGCTATGCCGTCTTGATGCCCAACACTGCGCGCGGCGGCGGCATCAGCCGCAAGATCACCAGCGCCCAGGACCGGTCGCGCCTCAAGGAAGTGGTGCAGGATCTCGACGTGCCCGAGGGCATGGGCATCATCCTGCGCACCGCCGGCGCTGCCCGCACCAAGCCCGAGATCAAGCGCGACTTCGAATATCTGATCCGGATGTGGGAGACGGTGCGCGACCTGACGCTGAAGTCGCAGGCCCCGACCCTCGTCTACGAGGAAGGCTCGCTGATCAAGCGCTCGCTGCGCGACCTCTACAACAAGGAGATCGACGAGATCCAGGTGGCCGGCGAATCCGGCTACCGCGAAGCGCGCGACTTCATGAAGATGCTGATGCCCGCCAATGTCAGCGCGGTGAAGCAGTATCGCGACGGCCAGCCGCTATTCTCGCGGATGGGTGTCGAGAGCCAGCTCGATGCGATGTTCTCGCCGACCGTGCAGCTTCGCTCCGGCGGCTACATCGTCATCAACCAGACCGAGGCGCTGGTCTCGATCGACGTCAACTCGGGACGATCGACCCGCGAGCACCATATCGAGGACACCGCGCTCAAGACCAATCTGGAAGCGGCCGAAGAGGTCGCCCGCCAGCTCCGCCTGCGCGACCTCGCCGGCCTGATCGTCATCGACTTCATCGACATGGACGAGAAGCGCAACAACCGCGCGGTCGAGCGCAAGCTGTCCGATTGCCTCAGGCAGGATCGCGCGCGCATCCAGGTCGGCCGCATCTCGCATTTCGGCCTGCTGGAAATGTCGCGCCAGCGCATTCGCGCCAGCGTGCTGGAGAGTTCGACCGATCCCTGCCCGCATTGCGGCGGCACCGGTCATGTCCGCTCGGTCTCCTCGGTGGCGCTCCAGTTGCTGCGCGGCCTCGAAGAGATCCTGATGAAGGGCGCGACCCACAATCTCGTGGTTCGCACCCGCACCGACGTCGCGCTCTACGTGCTGAACCACAAGCGCGGTCATCTGCGTGATCTCGAGAACGGCTTCAAGGTCACGCTGTCGGTCATCGCCGATCAGTCCGTCAGCGGACCTCAGGCTTACGTTATCGACCGCGGCGAGCAGGTGCATACGCTGGAAGCTGCCAAGGCCCTGCTTGCGGCGCAGGCGGCTGCGAGCCCGCCGCCCCTGGTCGAAGACGCCTATGAGGACGAGGAGTTCGATTCGGAGCTGGAATCCGAGATCGAGTCCGAGGAGACCGAAGGTCTCTCCGAGGAGCAGGCCGCCGGTGAGGCAGCCTCCGAGCAGGACGGCCAGCGCCGCAAGCGCCGCCGCCGCCGCCGCGGCCGCGGCGGCCAGCGCGACGGCGATTTGCGCGAGGATAGCGCGCCCACGCTTCCTGAGGCCGCTATGGCCGCCGGCGAAGTCGAAGAGGATTCAGAGTCCGAGCAGGACGGCGAGGAAGGCGAGGAACAGGCCGCCCGCGGCGAGCAGCAGGGCAGCGGTGAGCGCCGGCGTCGGCGTGGTCGCCGCGGCGGACGCCGTCGGCGCGGCGGCGCCGAGGAAGGTCTTGCCGGCTCCATCGGCGACGAGCTCGCTGCCAATGCGCCGCCGGAGGCGACCGACGCAGTCGCCGATTTCGACAGCTTCAGCAACGAGGCCGCGCCCTCGATTGCACAGGCCGAACACATCGCCGAACCACAGGCGGCGCAGCCTGAACCGCGCGCCGACGTGCAGAGTGAGGCGCCGGCCCGGCCGGAGCCGGCTCCCGTCACGGCGACCGCAGCGCCGGTCGAAGAGCCCACCGACGACAAGGCCGCGCGACGCCGCTCCACCGTCCGGGAAAAGGTGAGCTTCCTGCTGCACAGCCAGCCCGAACCCGCGACACCGGTTGCGCAGCCGACCGAACCGGTTGCTGCGCCCGCACCGGCAGCCGAGCCCGCACCGCAAGCCGCAAACGAAACTCCGGCCGCCCCGCGCCGTGCCGGCTGGTGGTCGCGCCGCTTCGGTGGCGGCGAATAAAGCCGAATATCGAATGCAAAACGCCCGGCTCAGCCGGGCGTTTTTGTTTCGGCGCTATCCTCGCTCGCACGACGGCGGCAGTTCGTCGTCACCAAGCGACGCGACGTGATCTGGCGGAGCTGGAGAGAATCTCCAAAACGCAAAAACTCGGTGGCAGCGCGCCCAACCGAGTGTCCGGTGTGCTAGATCGTCTTCACGAAAGGGGATTGGCATTTGTCAGAGCTTTGCGATTCCGGCGCGGTCGAACTGCGCCGCCTGCTGACCGCCCGGGCGATCTCGCCCGTCGAGCTGCTGGAGTCCTGCCTGTCGCGGATCGCCGCCATCAATCCGGCCGTCAACGCCGTCGTGACGCTGGACGTATCAGGCGCACGTGCCGCGGCCAAGGAGGCCGAGGCCGCCATCCTGCGCGGCGAGGATCGTGGCGCCCTGCACGGGCTCCCCGTTCTCATCAAGGACACCCAGGACACGGCCGGGCTGCGCAGCACCTATGGCAGCCCGCTGCTCAGAGATAACGTCCCGGCGGCCGATCAGGGCTCGGTCGCGCGGCTGCGTGCAGCCGGCGCCATCATCTTCGGCAAGACCAACACGCCGGAATGGGCCGCGGGCGGCAACACCCGCAACCCCGTGTTCGGCGCAACCGGCAATCCGTTCGATCCGATGCGCTCGGCGGCCGGCTCATCCGGCGGCTCGGCGGTGGCGCTCGCTTGCGGCATGGCCCCGCTCGCCTCGGGCTCGGACACCGGCGGCTCCTTGCGCAATCCGGCAGGCTACGCCGGCATTGTCGGCATGCGTCCGTCCTACGGACTCGTGGCCAGCGAGAAGCGCGCGTTCGGCTGGTCCAATCTGTCGACCGACGGGCCGATGGCGCGCAATGTCGCCGACACCGCGCTGATGCTGTCGGTGATGGCGAGCGACGATGCGCGCGATCCGCTTGCCTATACGCTGCCCGGCGAGCCGTTGCGCGGCCGCGCCGAGCGCTGGGCCGCGCCGCGTGCCGCCGAGCTCGGCAAGCTGCGCCTCGCCTTCACCGAGGACTTTGGCTTCGCTCCGACCGAGCAGGCGATCCGGCGCGTGTTCCGGCAGCGCGTTGGCAAGCTTGCACCGCTCTTCGCCGCATGCCGCGAAGCGACGCCGGATTGCGCCGGCGCCGACGACGCCTTCGCCGTGCTGCGCGCGGGCATGTTCCTGGCGACGCACGGCAAGAACTACAAGGAGCGTCCCGAGATGCTCGGCCCCAATGTCCGCGCCAATGTCGAGGAAGGTCTCGGCTACAGCCTCGAAGACCATGCGCGCGCCGCAACGACACAGACGCGGATCTATCGCGCCTATCAGAGCTTCTTCGAAACGACCGACGTGCTGATCAGCCCGACCATCACGCTGAGCCCGCGGCTGTGGTCGGAGCTCTATCCCGCCGAGATCGACGGCACGCCGACAAAATCCTACTTCCACTGGCTCGCGCTCGCCTATGCCGTCACGCTTCCCGGCCATCCCGCCATCAGCATTCCGCTCGGCCTCGATGAAGCCGGCCTGCCCTTCGGCCTTCAGATCGTCGGCCCGCGCGGCGGCGACGCCGTCGTGCTCTCGGTCGCGGCAAGCATCGAAGCGGCGTTCGCGGATGATGCGCAATTGTCCCGCCCAGTCCCCGATCTGGCGCGGCTCGCCGCGGCGCCGCCGCTGTCGGCCGCACCAGGCTTCCTCGCCTGGGAATGACCCGACCTCGCCCACAACCAGCCTGACAGGAGATTTCTGCCAATGCAAAGCGCGATCGTTCTCGGCGGCGGCATGATCGGCGTCAGCGCGGCGCTGCACCTGCGGCAACGCGGCTGGTCCGTCACGCTGGTAGACCGCAGGGAGCCGGGCCGCGAGACCAGCTACGGCAATGCCGGGATGATCCAGGCGGAAGCGGTCCGCCCCTATCCGATGCCGCGCGACCTCGCCACGCTCCTGAAGATCGCAACCGGCCGCACCAACGACGTGCGCTACAGCTTGGCCTCGCTGCATCTCCATATCGAGCCCCTGCTCCGCTATTGGTGGCATTCGGCGCCGAAGCGGCATCGTGAGGCGATCGAGGCCTGGGCACGGCTGATCGCCTATGCGACGGCGGAGCACGACATCCTCATTCGCGAAGCCCATGCCGACAATCTCATCCGCCGCGCCGGCTATCGCATGCTGCATCGCGATCCTGCGTCATTCGATCTCGCGATCAAGACCGCGGAGGAAGACCAGCGCGAATTCGGCGTGAAATTCCGCGTGCTCTCCGGCAGCGAGCTTGCCAAGGCCGAGCCGATCCTGCGCGACGATCTCCCCGGCGCGATCCATTGGCTCGACACCTGGACCGTGTCAGATCCAGGCGCCCTCGTCACGGCCTATGCCGAGCTGTTCGAGCGCCTCGGCGGCACCATTGTTCTCGGTGATGCCCAGAGCCTGCGGCAGACCGCGACCGGCTGGTCCGTCGATACGGATCAGGGACGTCTCGACGCTCCCCACGCCGTCGTGACGCTCGGGCCGTGGTCACCCGATCTGTTATACAAGTTCGGCTATCGCATTCCGCTGGTACGCAAGCGCGGCTACCACATGCACTACAGCGGCGGCGCCTCACTCGACCTCCCGCTCGTCGACAAGGGCGGCGGCTACGCCATGGGTCCGATGGCCAAGGGCATCCGCATCACCACCGGCGCGGAATTGACCGGCATGGACGCGCTGGCAACGCCGGTGCAGCTCGCCAGCGCCGAGGCCTCAGCACGCGAGCTGATCGATCTCGGCAAGCGGGTCGAGCCGGATCCATGGTTCGGCACGAGGCCCTGCACGCCCGACATGCTTCCGGTGCTCGGGCAAGCTCCACGACATCCTGGCCTCTGGATGAATTTCGGTCACGGCCACCAGGGCTTTACGCTGGGGCCCGCGACCGGACGCCTGCTCGCTGAAATCATGAGCGGCGAGACGCCGGCGATCGATCCGGCGCCGTACCGGCCGGAGCGATTCTAGCGCTCGACGTTCCGATTTCGAGCACACGCGCGCCTTGCGCGGATGCACGCCGAAAGAAAAAGGGCTGATCGAGGATCTCGACCAGCCCTACTCCGTCGAAGCCCGATGGCGCGCCGCGCCGATCAGTCCGTGGTGATCGCCGTCTCCATGTCGGTCGGATCGATCTGCTTGGAGAGGTTGGCGTTGAGCTTGTCGCGATCGAGCTCGCGCTCCCACCAGGCGACGATCACGCAGGCGACGCCGTTGCCGCACAGATTGGTCAGCGCGCGGCATTCGCTCATGAACTTGTCGATGCCGAGCACGATCGCCATGCCCGGCACGAGGCGCGGATCGACCACGGCGAGCGTTGCCGCCAGCGTGATGAAGCCGGCCCCGGTGATGCCGGAGGCGCCCTTCGAGGTCAGCATCGCCACGACCAGGATCGTGAGCTGCTGGCTGAAGGAGAGATCGTAACCGAGCGCCTGCGCAATGAAGAGTGTCGCCAGCGTCATGTAGATGTTGGTGCCGTCGAGGTTGAACGAGTAACCCGTGGGCACGACGAGGCCGACCACCGACTTTGAGCAGCCGAGCCGCTCCAGCTTTTCCATCAAGGATGGCAGCGCGCTTTCCGACGACGAAGTGCCGAGCACGATCAGCAGCTCGTCCTTGATGTAGGCCAGGAACTTGAAGATCGAGAACCCCGCCACGCGTGCGATGATGCCGAGCACGACGAACACGAACAACGCCGCGGTGAGATAGAACGTGGCGATCAGCCCGACCAGGTTGAGGATCGCGCCGGTGCCGAACTTGCCGATCGTATAGGCCATCGCGCCGAACGCGCCGATCGGTGCTGCACGCATGACGATGGAGATGACGCCGAACACGGCATGCGCGGCATCGTCGATGAAGCTGCGGATGGTGTGGCCGCGCTCGCCGAGGCTCATGATCGCGAAGCCGAACAGCACCGAGAACAGCAGCACCTGGAGGATCTCGCCTTGCGCGAAGGCGCCGACCACGGTGTCCGGAATGATGTGCAGCACGAAGTCGACCGACTTCTGACCGGCAGCCTGCTTGGCGTAATTTGCGACAGCCGCCTCGCTTGCCGCGCCACTGCCGAAGCCCGCGCCGGGCTTCACCAAGTTGCCGATGATGAGTCCGATCACCAGCGCGAAGGTCGAAACGACCTCGAAATAGACCAGCGCCTTGACGCCGATGCGGCCGACCTTCTTGGCATCCTGGATATGGGCGATGCCCGAGACGACGGTGCAGAAGATGATCGGAGCGATCACCATCTTGATCAGCTTGATGAAGCCGTCGCCGAGCGCCTTGATCCACTCATTGGTGGCGAGCTGTGGCCACAGCCAGCCCACGATGGCGCCGAGCACGATGGCGATCAGGACCTGGACGTAGAGGATCTTGTACCACGGCTTGGCGGCGGGCGGCGCGACCGGCGCTTCCGCCATCGTTGTCGTCGTCATCGTTTCACTCCCCCTCAAACTATCGGGCCAGCCAAGATCAACTTGGCCGGCCCTGTCAATTGGAACTGCTCGTTACTGCGCGTTTTACCCGCGGCGATCGACGATCCGGCGCGCTGCCGGCATCAACGCGGCGCCGAGCGCGTTCTTGACCAGCGAAGCCGCAATAAACGGCACAATGCCGACCTGCCAGGCCTTCGCTGCGCCGAGGCCAAGGCCAAACGCCAACCAGCCGAAGCCGGCCGCCAGAATGACGATATGGCCAACGGCCATCGCCGCAAACAGCAGCACCACGCTGCGATCCCAGCCGCGCTCGGCGAGCCAGCCGGTCACGAAGGCTGCGGCAATGAAACCGAGCAGATAGCCTGCAGTCGGACCAATTAGCGGTGCAATGCCCCCCACCGGACCGGCAAATACCGGCAGCCCGAGCGCGCCCTCGGCGAGGTAGGCGATCATGGTTGCGCTGCCAAGGCGCCAGCCATAGGCAGCGCCGATCATCAGCACCACCAGCGTCTGCAACGTCATGGGCACATAGGGCAGCGGCAGGCTGACCTTGGCTGATAGCGCCATCAACGCGGTGCCGAGCGCAATCAGCACGAAGGCGCGCACTGCGCCGACGGTTTCGCCCGGCCGGGTCGGCCACATCAATGCGGCGAGAGGAGAATGCGATGTGGCGGCGGGCGAGAAAGATCGTTCGGACAAGATGAACTCCGGAAGTGGATCGAAAACTGGCGGCTATTTAAGCCAGTCAGCGATCCGGTCAACTGCCTCGCGCATCTCCTCGGGCGAACGTGCGTAGGAAAAACGAACGAACGAGCGTCCATGGATGGGATCGAAATCGAGGCCGGGCGTAGCCGCAACATGAGCCTGTTCCAGCATCTGCTTGGCGAACTCGAAACTGTCGGAGGTGAAGTCCGAGACGTCGGCATAAAGATAGAAGGCGCCGTCGGCGGGCAGGAACCTGGTCAGGCCGGCCTTGGGAAGTCCCTCGATCAGAATGCGCCGGTTTTCCTGATAGCCGTGCTTGATCTCCTCCATCTCGGCCGTGCCGTCGAAGGCGGCCTCGGCCGCGATCTGTGACAGCGCCGGCACCGAGATCGAGAGGTTCTGCTGCAGCCGCTCGATCGGCCGCACCAGGATCTCAGGCACGACCATCCAGCCGACGCGCCAGCCCGTCATGCAAAAATACTTCGAGAACGAGTTGATCACGAGTGTGTGGTCCGACAGCGCCGCCGCCGTCACGGCCGGAAACGCATAATCCAGCCCGTGATAGATCTCGTCCGAGATGAAGCGGATACCTGCGTCCTGCGCGGCCGCGATCAGGCCCGTGAGCGCCTCGCGGGACATCATGGTCCCCGTCGGATTGGCGGGGCTGCCGACCAACACGCCCTTCAGCGGCGCCTTGCGATGGGCAGCAAGCAGCGCCTCGCCGGTGAGCGCGTGGCGCGTCTCGTTCGTGGTCTCGATCAGCACCGGCTCGCAGCCGAGCGCGGTGAGGATATGACGGTATGGTGGATAGCCCGGCACAGTCACCGCGACGCGATCGCCGGGCTCGAACATCGACAGGAAGGCCAGGATAAATCCGCCGGAGGAGCCGGTCGTCACCACGATCCGCTCGGGGCTGACGTCACAGCCATAGACATCGCGATAATGTCGCGCGATGCGCTCGCGCAGCGAGGGGATGCCGAGCGCGGAGGTATAATCGATCCGCCCCGCCTCGAGCGCGGCATGGGCGGCCGCGATCGCGGTGCTGGGCGCGCCGGCCGCGGGCTGGCCGACCTCCATGTGGATGACATGGCCGCCGGCGGCCTCGATTCGGGCCGCCGCGGCCATGACGTCCATCACCATGAACGGGGGAACATCGCTGCGGCGGGAGGGCTCGAGCCACTGTCCCAACCGGTTCCTCAATGTCGCATCGTGCATCGATTTCTGCTATTCGCTGGTGGACCGGTCCGTCCGGTCCGGAACACGGGGGCGCTTGCGCCCCAGACTAGCCGCATTGTACGGCTCATAAGGGGTAAGGCTCACAAGGGCATATCGCGTATCCGGTCCGCCGCCAATCGCCAAAACCAATCACGAAACTGCTTGACCAAGACCGTTTGACCCAGACCGCTTGATGTCGCTCCAGATCGCATTGCGCAAGAAGGCTTCCGTCCTCACCGCCCTCGTTACGGCCACGGCGATCGCGCTGACGCCGTTCTCGGCTGCGCGCGCGCAGGCCAAGGGGCCGCCGGTCCTGCGCGACACCGAAACCGAGCAGCTCCTGCGCGAGTATACCCGCCCGATCCTGCGCGTCGCCGGTCTGGAGAAGCAGAACATCCAGATGGTGATCATCAACGACGGCTCGTTCAACGCGTTCGTCGCGGACGGCCGCCGCATCTTCGTCAATTGGGGCGCGATCCTCCAATCGGAGACGCCGAACCAGATCATCGGCGTGCTCGCGCACGAGACCGGGCATCTGGCGGGCGGCCATCTGTCCAAGCTGCGCGAGCAGCTCGCGACGGCGCAGACCCAGATGATCATCGCGATGCTGCTCGGCGCCGGCGCAATCGCCGCGGGCAGCACCCAGCGCAGCAGCGCCGGCAATAACGGCCTTGCCAATGCGGGGGCGGCCGCCATCGCCGCTCCGCAGGAGATGATCCGCCGCACGCTGTTGTCCTATCAGCGCCAGCAGGAGGAGAACGCCGACCGTGCCGGCGTGAAATTCCTGACCGCGACGGGGCAGTCGCCGAAGGGCATGTACGAGACCTTCAAGCGCTTCACCAGCGAGAGCCTGTTCGCCGCGCGCGGCGCCGATCCCTATCTCCAGTCGCATCCGATGCCGGCTGAGCGCGTCGCCGCGCTGCAGGTGTTCGCAAGCTCAAGCCCCTATTGGGACAAGAAGGACGATCCCGCGCTCCAGCTCCGCCATGACATGGTGCGTGCCAAGATCTCCGCGTTCATGGAGCGGCCGGAGACGGTGTACCGCCGCTATCCCCAGACCAACGACAGCTTGCCGGCGCGCTATGCCCGCGCCATCAGCACCTATCTGCATGGGGATTTGCGCAGCGCGCTCTCCCAGATCGACGCGCTGATCCAGGTCCAGCCGAACAACCCGTACTTCTACGAGGTGCGCGGCCAGGCCTTGCTGGAGAGCGGGAAGCCCGCCGAGGCGATCGCTCCCCTGCGCAAGGCGGTGCAGCTTTCGAACAATGCGCCCCTCATCGAGATGTTACTTGGGCAGGCTCTGGTTGGAACCGATAATAAGGCCTACACCGACGACGCCGTTCGGATTCTCCGCGCCGCGGTGGCGCGAGAGCCCGAGGCCGCGCTCGGCTACACCCAGCTCGCGATGGCCTATGGCCGGAAGGGAGACTATGCCGAGGCGGATCTCGCGTCGGCGCAAGCCGCCTACTTGCGCGGCGACAACAAGACCGCCCGCGAGCTCGCCACGCGCGCGAAAACCCGTTTCGCCGTCGGCACGCCCGGATGGGTCAAGGCCGACGACATCGTGGCGGCCAAGCCGCCGCGCAACTGACGCAACGCATACGACGCAACGCAAACGACGCCCGACACCACGACGTCACGACATCGAGCTTTAAGTCCGCCGCGACGTTTTACCGAAACCTGCTTTGGATAAGAGGATTTGACCATGCCTTCGCTGCGCCTGCTTGCTCCCGCGCTGTTTGCGCTCGCCATGTTCAG
Organism: Bradyrhizobium sp. Rc2d; assembly: GCF_900099855.1. NCBI lineage: Bacteria > Pseudomonadati > Pseudomonadota > Alphaproteobacteria > Hyphomicrobiales > Nitrobacteraceae > Bradyrhizobium > Bradyrhizobium sp. Rc2d. The sequence goes on from NZ_FNCU01000013.1 coordinate 131,922, forward strand.
CGCAGCCGCGCCCGTGTCGGCCGACAGTTTCTCCGATAGTCAGCGCACCGACATCGAGGCGATCATCAAGAACTATCTCGTCAGCCATCCCGAGGTGCTCGAGGAGGCCATGACCGAGCTCAGCAAACGTCAGGCCGCGGCCGAAACCCAGAAGCACGAGGCCAGCATCGCGCAGAATGCCGACGCGATCTTCAACTCGCCGCGCCAGGTCGTGCTCGGCAACAAGGACGGCGATGTCACCTTCGTCGAGTTCTTCGACTACAATTGCGGCTACTGCAAACGCGCCATGGGCGACATGCTCGACCTCATGAAGAGCGATCCGAAGCTGAAGGTCGTGCTGAAGGAATTTCCCGTGCTGAGCCAGGGCTCGGTCGAGGCGGCCCAGGTCGCCGTCGCCGTGCGCATGCAGGATCCCTCCGGCAAGAAATATCTCGACTTCCACCAGAGACTGCTCGGCGGTCGCGGCGCGGCGGATAAGGCGCGCGCGATTCAGGCCGCCAAGGAGGCTGGTCTCGACACTGCTAGAATCGAGAAGGACATCGCCAGCCCCGAAGTGCGCGCCACCATCGAGGAGAACTTCAAGCTCGCCGAAGCGATGGGCATGAACGGCACGCCGAGTTACGTGATCGGCAAGCAGATCGTGGTCGGCGCCGTCGGCGTCGAAGGCCTCAGGGAAAAGATCGGCATCGCCCGCTGCGGCAAAGCGACCTGCTGATCCAACATTTTGCGATACTGAAAACGCGAAAAAGGCCGGCAGGAAAGCCGGCCTTTTTCTTGTGCCAAATCTTGGCGCGCCTCTGCAAAATCATTCATCCGGCGTTCAACAAACAAAGCTCGTCGGAACCTCCTGGATTTCGGAACGACCGCGCTCTCCTTTCGTTGTCGGCGCGGGCAATGACGCAAAGAAATCACGTGAGGAGAGGTACAAATGACTAATCGCTTTTTGGTCTCGGTTGCAGCCTTGGCGCTGATCGCCGGCACCGGTTTCGCCAATGCACAAGGAACCGGAACCAAGGACTACGGGAGTGGCCAGCAGACCCAGCACAGCACGCAGCCTTCTGGTGAGCGCAGCGGCTCCATGGGCAAACAAGAGTCCATGGACAAGCAAGATAAGCATGACAAGGGAACGGTCGGTCAGGCCGGCGGCATGAAGGATCAGAAGGATCAGCCGAGCGCTCATGACAAGTCGACTCAGTCCGACAAGATGAACAAGGACCAGCCGGGTGCGACGCGTGAGAAGTCGACGCAGTCGGAGAAGTCGTCGACGGTCGGCCAGAGCCCGCGGAGCGACGAGAAGTCCAAGGGTAGCATGAGCAAGGAAACCGAGACCAAGGGCAGCAAGGACATGAAGCCCCAAGGTCAGGAAGACCGCAGCGGTATGAATGCGCCTGGCCACCAGGGTTCCCAAACCCAGACCCAGACCCAGACCGGGACCGAGCGGTCGCAGACGACGACCGGCCAGGCTGGCGCGGCCGCCAAGCTCTCGACCGAGCAGCGCACGCAGATCACCTCAGTGATCCGCGAGGAGAAGGTGGCGCCCGTGACCAATGTGAACTTCAACATTTCGGTCGGCACCCGCATCCCGCGTGAGGGCATTACGCTCCACGCCCTGCCGTCGAAGGTCGTGACCATCTATCCGGAGTGGCGGACCTACAAGTTCGTCCTGATCCGCGAGGAAATCGTGATCATCAATCCGGATACCTATGAGATCGTGGCGATCCTGAACGCCTAAGGCCGGATCACCGCAACCTCAGGGGGCGGGCAGCGATGCCCGCCCCCTTTGCGTTCGGCCGGCAGCCATGCTTTGGACCGGTTAACAAGCAATTTCCGCAACTTCCGCACAGGTTTTTGCGCTCTGGATGAGGTCCTTGAAGCCACCCGGGAGGCCCTTCAAGGCTTCCCCTCACGCGCTTTGTTACCTATAACCCGCCACGCCGAAGCACCTCTTCCGGGATTGGAATGGCTGAACCTGCAACCGACACGATCCTCGTCCTGAACGGGCCGAACCTCAACATGCTGGGGACGCGCGAGCCCGAAAAGTATGGCCATGCGACGCTGGCCGACGTCGAGGCGCTGTGCCGGGAGACGGCGGCGACCTTCGGCCTCAAGACCGACTGCCGGCAGTCCAACCGCGAAGGCGAGCTAATCGACTTCATCCACGAGGCACACGCCCGCAAGATGAAGGGCATCATCATCAATGCCGGCGGCTACTCCCACACCTCGATCGCGCTCCACGACGCGCTGCTCGCGGTGCAGATCCCGACGGTCGAAGTGCACGTGACCAACATCCACGCCCGCGAGAGCTTCCGTCATCACTCCTACACCGCGCGCGCGGCCTTCGCCTCGCTGTGCGGTTTCGGCATCGAAGGCTACCGCCTCGCCATCCAGGGCCTTGCCGCGAAGCTCGGCATCAAGCCCAAAGCCTGACGCCCCCTTCCAACAGAACATTCGGATCAAACAACATGGCGCGCCAGCCAGACGACAAAGCAGCCGCAAAGTTTTCCAGCGAGGATTCCGCGCTCGTCCGCGAGCTGGCCTTGCTGCTCGATGAGACCAGCCTCACCGAGATCGAGATCGAACGTGCGGGCCTGCGCCTACGCGTCGCCCGCAACGTCAGCGTTGCCGCGACCATGCCGATGCCGGTGGCAGCAGCTCCCGCGGCCCTGCCGGCGGCCGCAGCCGCGGTCGCGCCGGCAACTGCTGCGGCCGACCTGTCGAAACATCCCGGCGCCGTGACCTCGCCGATGGTCGGTACCGCCTATTGGGCGCCGGAGCCCGGCGCCAAGCCGTTCATCGACGTCGGCACCAAGGTCTCGGTCGGCCAGACGTTGCTGATCATCGAAGCCATGAAGACGATGAACCAGATTCCGTCGCCGCGCGCCGGCACGGTGACGCAGATCCTGGTCGAGGATGGCCAGCCGGTCGAGTACGGCGAGCCGCTCGTCATCATTGAGTAACGGCCCCCGGCGGCCAGCCGCCCTCACCGCTTCCCGCGCGCTATTCGTCCCTTAAGGGCACCATGTTCGACAAGATCCTCATAGCCAATCGCGGCGAGATCGCTCTTCGCATCCTCAGGGCCTGCAAGGAGCTCGGGATTGCGACCGTGGCCGTGCACTCCACCGCCGACGCCGACGCCATGCATGTGCGCCTGTCCGACGAGAGCGTTTGCATCGGGCCGCCACCTTCGAAGGACAGCTATCTCAACGTGCCCGCGCTGCTCGCCGCCTGCGAGATCACCGGCGCGGATGCGGTGCATCCCGGCTATGGCTTCCTGTCCGAGAACGCGCGCTTTGCGGAAATCCTCGCAGAGCACAATCTGCATTTCATCGGCCCGAAGGCCGAGCACATCCGCCTGATGGGCGACAAGATCGAGGCCAAGAAGACCGCCAAGCGCCTCGGCATCCCCGTGGTGCCCGGCTCCGACGGCGCCGTCGGTCCCGATGACGATGCGATGGCGATCGCGAAGAAGATCGGCTTCCCCGTGCTGGTGAAGGCTGCGGCCGGTGGTGGTGGCCGTGGCATGAAGGTCGCCCACAGCGAGGCCGATCTCCAGGTCGCGCTGTCGACCGCGGCCAACGAAGCCAAGTCCGCCTTTGGCGATGCGTCCGTCTACCTCGAAAAATACCTCCAGAAGCCGCGCCACATCGAGATCCAGATCCTCGGCGACGGCCGTGGCGGAGCCATCCATCTCGGCGAACGCGACTGCTCGCTGCAACGCCGCCACCAGAAGGTCTGGGAAGAAGGCCCCTCGCCCGTCCTCGCCGCGGCGGCGCGCGCCAAGATCGGTGAGACCTGCGCCAAGGCAATGCGCGAGATGAAATATCTCGGCGTCGGCACCATCGAATTCCTGTTCGAGGATGGCGAGTTCTACTTCATCGAGATGAACACGCGCATCCAGGTCGAGCATCCCGTCACCGAGAGCATCACCGATATCGATCTCGTGCTGGAGCAGATTCGCATCGCCGCCGGCGGCGACTTGCCGGCCAGGCAGGACGAAGTCCAGGTCATCGGCCACGCGATCGAGTGCCGCATCAATGCCGAGAATCCGCAGACCTTCCGCCCCTCGCCCGGCCGCATCCTGCAATACCACTCGCCCGGCGGCCTCGGCGTCCGCATCGATTCCGCCGTCTATCAGGGCTACACGATCCCGCCCTATTACGATTCCCTGGTCGGCAAGCTGATCGTGCATGGCAAGACCCGCGCCGAATGCCTGATGCGGCTGCGCCGGGCGCTGGACGAGATGGTGGTCGAGGGCATCGAGACCACGCTGCCGCTGTTCCGCGCGCTGGTGCGCGAAGCCGACATCATCAACGGCGACTATCACATCCACTGGCTGGAACAGTATTTGGCCGGCCAGGCGGAACCCGCCCCGCGATAATCTTCCTCCCCGTGGAACCCTTTGGCCCCAATCGCGTTCTGGAGGGTTGGGGCCAGTTCCAAGGGGGGCGCTTTTGAACTCCACTGAAATAGACAGGTGAACCGTCGTGAGGGCTGAAGGCCATCGGCGGCGCGCATTCTGGCAGATCCTGCTGTTTTCGGCGGGCCTTTTGGTGCTGACCGTGATCAGCGCCGGCTCGGTCTACCTCGTCAATAAGGCGCGGGGAGACAGCAAATGGGTGGTCCACACCATCGAGGCGGAGAACCAGATCAATGCGTTACTGCTCGAGGTCCGGCGCGCCGAAAGCGCCCTGCGCGGCTACCTGCTGACACTGGGACCCGAATTCCAGACAGATTACGAAAAGGCCGTTGCGGCGATCATTCCCGCGCTCGACAGGGTGACGCGCCTGACCCGCGACAACCCCGCGCAGCGTGAGAACATCGAGAAGTTGAGCGCGGCGATTGAGACTCGTCTGGGCCAATTCGCGCGCGAAATCGCTGCCATCAAGCAAGGCCAGCCGGACATGGCGACGGCACTGTCACGGGAGGCGGCGGCCCAGGGCGCCACCACCACGATCGGCAATGTGGCGGAGGCAATGATCGGCGAAGAGGAGCGACTGTTCCGGCTCCGGTCGGCGAATGCCGACAGCAGCCAGACCCTCGCTGCATCGATGACCGGCATCGGCTCCGGCCTCGTCGTGCTACTGGCGCTGATCTCGATCTGGCTGGTGCGGCGCTCGGCGCGCGCCCGCGACGAGGCCGAAGCGCGCCTGCGCGATGCCAACGTCAATCTGGAGACCGTCGTCGATGAACGCACGGCTGACTTGCGCGAAGCCAACGACGAGATCCAGCGCTTTGCTTATATCGTGAGCCACGATCTGCGCTCGCCGCTCGTCAACATCATGGGCTTCACCAGCGAACTCGAGGAGCTCGGCGGCGACGTCTTCCGCCGCATCGGCAGCCTCACCCACGTCCCGGCCGACGGACCGCCACTGGCGCCCGGCGCCCCCGGCGAGATCGTGCTCGAAGGCGCTGACAAGCAGCTCTCGGATGACTTCTCCGAAGCGCTCGGCTTCATCAAGACGTCGATCGCCAAGATGGATCGGCTGATCTCCGCCATTCTCAACCTCACCCGCGAAGGCCGCCGCGAATTCCAGCCGGTGAAGATCGACACAAGCGAGCTGATCGGAGCCATCGTGTCGACGCTGGCGCACCAGGCCGCCGAAGCGCAAGCCGAAATTCACGTCGAGCCCCTGCCCAACTTCATCAGCGACCGCCTCGCGCTCGAGCAGATCTTCTCCAACCTGATCGACAACGCGATCAAGTACCTGAAGAGCGGCGTGCCCGGCGAGATCAGAATCCGCGGGCGCACCAAGCTCGGCTATGCCATCTTCGAGATCAGCGATAACGGCCGCGGCATCGATCCGAAGGATCATCAGCGGATATTCGACCTGTTCCGCCGCGCGGGAACCCAGGACAAGCCCGGCCAGGGCATCGGTCTTGCGCATGTACGCGCACTTGTGCGTCGCCTCGGCGGCACCATGTCGGTATCATCGGAACTGAACGCGGGCAGCACCTTCACGATCACGCTGCCGATCGCCTGGAACGTGAGTAACCGGAAGGCAGATCGATGACCAAGCCTGTGACCATCATCATGATCGAGGACGACGAGGGCCACGCCCGCCTGATCGAGCGCAACATCCGAAGGTCCGGCGTCAACAACGAGATCGTCTCCTTTGCCAACGGCACGGACGCGATGAAGCACCTGTTCGGTGCCGACGGCAGCGGGCTCGTGCAGAAGGGCAATGCGCTGCTGATCCTGCTCGATCTCAACCTCCCTGACATGACCGGGATCGACATCCTGAAGCAGATCAAAGAGAACAAATATCTGAAGGCTTCGCCCGTGGTCGTGCTGACCACCACCGACGACTCCCAGGAAATCAAGCGCTGCTACGAGCTCGGCTGCAACGTTTACATCACCAAGCCCGTCAACTACGAGAATTTCGCCAATGCCATCCGGCAGCTCGGCCTGTTCTTCTCGGTCATCCAGGTCCCGCCCGCCGCCTCATGAACCAGCACACGCCAACACTGCTCTACATCGACGACGACGAGGCGCTGTCGCGCCTGGTCGATCGCGGCCTGACGCGACGCGGCTACAGGGTCATTCATGCCGCGAGCGGCGAGGAAGGTCTCGAGCGCATCCGCCGCGCAGGCGCCGAGGGCGGCATCGATGTCGTCGCACTCGATCAGTACATGCCGGGCCTCGACGGGCTGGAGACGCTAGAGCAGATCATGGCGATCCCGGACGCGCCGCCGGTCGTGTTCGTCACTGCGTCACAGGATTCCAGCATCGCGGTCACCGCGCTGAAGGCCGGGGCGGCCGACTATCTGGTCAAGGACGTCCAGGGCGACTTCATTCCGCTGCTCCACGTCGCCGCCGACGGCGCGCTGCGTCAGGCCGAGTTGCAGAGGGCGCGCGAGGAAGCCGAAGCCGAGATCCACGCCTCGCGCGACCGCTACGCCGCGCTCGCCGCCGAACGCGAGCTGCTGCTGCGCGAGGTCAACCACCGCGTCGGCAATTCGCTCCAGATCATCGCCTCGCTGCTGCATCTTCAGGCGAGCACCGCCGCGCAGGAGGAGGTCAAGGCGGCGCTGACCAATGCCATGGGCCGCGTCGCCGCGGTCGCGCAGGTGCACCGCCGCCTCTATACCTCGCAGGACCTGAAGAGCGTCGTCCTGAACCAGTATCTGGACTCGCTGCTGGAGGACCTCAGGCGCTCGGCCGAGGGCAACCGGATGTCGCGCCTGACGCTGAAGGCCGAGCCGATCGAGATCGATCCGGACCGTGCGGTCGCCGTCGGCATCATCGTCAACGAGCTGGTGATGAACGCGGTGAAATATGCCTATCCCGACGGCGCGGGTCCGATCCATGTCGAGCTGATCTCGCAGGGCGAGGATCTCCTGCTGTCGATCACCGACCACGGCGTCGGCGACAACGTCAAGGCCGATCCGCGCTCCACCGGCATGGGCCAGCGCATCGTCGCGGCCATGGCCTCCAAGCTCGACGCGTCCGTCGAGCGCGACCCCGCCCATAGTGGAACCCGCATCGTGCTCAGGTTCCGCCGCGTGCCTCCGGCCCCCGGCAAGACCAACGCCGCCGCCGCGAGCTGACAGGCGCGAGGCTTTGCGCCACCCATCGCAACCGCATTGCGATCCTGCTATTGTCGCGCGCCATGACGTCTCGCGACTCTGCCTCTTCTGAAATCACGCCGGCCGTGCTGCTGCGTGCCTATGCCTGCGGCATCTTTCCGATGGCGGAAAGCGCCGACGATCCGACCCTGTTCTGGGTCGAGCCGGAGCTGCGCGGCGTCATCCCGCTCGACGGATTTCGCGTCGCTTCGCGGCTCGCCCGCACCGTGCGTTCGGATGCGTTTCGCGTCACCGTCAACACCGCGTTCAAGGCGACGATCGCCGGCTGCGCGGCGCCGCAGGCCGGGCGCGAGGATACCTGGATCAACAAGCGCATCCGCGACCTCTATGGCGGGCTGCACGAGCTCGGCCATTGTCACAGCGTCGAGGCCTGGCAGGGTGACGACCTCGTCGGCGGGCTCTACGGCGTCAGCTTGGGGCGCGCCTTCTTCGGCGAGAGCATGTTTCACATCGCGCGCGATGCCTCGAAGGTCGCGCTGGTGCACCTGGTTGCGCGGCTCATCCAAGGCGGCTTCGAGCTGCTCGACACGCAATATGTCACCGAGCATTTGAAGAGCTTCGGCGCGGTCGAGATTTCGCGGCGGCGCTACACCGCGCTGCTCGACAAGGCCCTCGCGGGCGAGCCCGGCGATTTCCTGAGGCTCTCTGCCGGTGAGGCGATTCCGGGCGCGCGCGCGCTCGAGATCATCGCTTCGCGGCAATGATCGATAGCCGGACTTACCGGCCGAACCCGGGGATACCGAACAAACCTGGCCGTTGCTCTGGTGGCGGAGGCGGCGGCGGGGCCGGTTGCTGCTGCTGGATTGGTGGCAGCGGCTGCGGCGGACGCTGCTGCACCTGCTTGGGCGCAGCCTTCTTCTGCGCGGGCGGCGGTGGCGGAGCCGGCTTGGCCGCGGGATCCGGCGCGGCGGTGGCAATGGTCTGCTGCGGCTCTTTGCAGTCGGTGAGCCAGATATCGTAGATCGGATGCTCGACGCCGTGCAGGCCGGGGCTTGCGGCATACATCCAACCCGAGAAGATGCGCTTCACCTCGCCCTGCAAGGTGATCTCGTCGACCTCGACAAAGGCGTCCGTGTTGGTGGCCTCCGTTGCCGGCCGCGTATAGCAGGCGTCGGTCTTGACCCGCAGCGCGCCGAACTGGACGGTCTCGCCGATCTCCTCGTCGAAATTGATGATGCGTCCGGTGATCTTGTCGAGGCCGGAGAAGGTCGCCTTCTTGTTCACGATCTTCTGGGCCGGCGGTTCGGTCACGACCTCGTCGCCCGGCTGGAGGCTCGCCGGTGTCTGCGGGACCGTGCCAGGCACCCCCTTCTGCTGGGGCTGGCGCTGACCGGGCGCGCCTTGCGGACTGGGCGGAGCGATCGCCGCGGAGGGCGGCTGGTTTGGCGGCGCGACGCTGGAGCCCGGCGGTGGCGCCAGGGGCTGGGTCTCGACCGGCCCGGGCATCACATTGCCCTGCCGGCCCGGAGGCGGCGGCATCGGGCGCGACGGCAGCACCCGGCCCTGCGGCGGCAGCTCCGGCACCTCTTCGTCGTCGTCGGGGATCTGCTGCGGCTGCGGCTGGCCGCGTGGAATGTTGCCGGGCGGCCGCAGCGGCGGCGGATCGGAGAAGATCGTGCCGATCTGCGCCTGCGCTGGCGTCGCAACCGTGAGCGCGGTGGCGGCCAGCAGCGCCGCAAGGCCTGTCAGGGAAAGGGTTTTGAACATCTCGCGCGGCTTCAACAGCGAATCGGGCTTGTTGGACATTTTACAGGGGATACCGCCGCTCGCAGGCCCTCCGGTTAACACGGCGAATACGGCGGGGGAAGGGCGGCATCCCTGCCCCGCCCGGCGCCGACTGGCCAGACCGGCTCCCGGATGGGATAGTCGCAAAGACCCTTCCCCCAGGGCCGCGGCGGGCATTGCCCCCAAAACGGCGGTCCAACCATAACTGGAAACCCAGAGGCCGCCCGATGCCCGTTGTGCTCGATGCCGATGCCGCCGCCGTCTACGAGGCGTTCCAGGAGGCCGGCCGGCCCGCCTACGAGACCCTGACCGCACCGGAGGCGCGCGCCTATTATTCGCAGGCGCGCTTTGCCACCAACCCCGAGCCGCCGGAGCTCGCCCGCGTCACAGAGCTCGCGATCCCGGCGCCGCACGGCGTGATCCCCGCCCGCCTCTACGTTCCGAAGGAACCGCGCCGGCACGACGGCCTGTCGCCGGCGCTGGTGTTCTTCCACGGCGGCGGCTGGGTGATCGGCGATCTCGACTCCCACGACGTCGTCTGCCGCCAGCTCGCGGTCGAAGGCGCGCTGATCGTGATCTCGGTCGACTATCGCCTTGCGCCCGAGCACAAGTTTCCTGCCGCCATCGAGGACGCCATCGCCTCCACCAAATGGATCGCCGCGAATGCGCGCGAGCTCGGCATCGACGCCTCGCGCCTTTCGATCGGCGGCGACAGCGCCGGCGGCAATCTCACCGCGGTCGTGGCGCTCGCCGCGCGCGACGCTGGCGGTCCCGCGATCGCGGGCCAGGTCCTGATCTATCCGGCCACCGATTTCGCGATGACGCACGGCTCCCACAGCGAGCCCGAGACCAGCGTGCTGCTGACCCATTCGGTGATCCGCTGGTTCCGCGACCACTATCTCAATGGCGCGGCCGACATCCACGACTGGCGCGCCTCGCCCGCGCGCGCTGCGAGCCTCATTGGCCTGCCACCGGCCTATGTGCTGACCGCCGGCGCCGATCCCCTCCGCGACGAAGGCGACGAATATGCCGAGCGTCTGAAGCAGGCCGGTGTACCCGTGACTTACAAGCACTATCCCGGTCAGTTCCACGGCTTCTTCACGATGGGAAGATTGTTGCAAGAGGCCAACGTCGCCGTGCGCGAGATCGGCGCGTGGCTGAAGGCGCTGGGCTGACGCCGTTCCGCATGCCCTCCGTTCTTCAAACCGTCTTCGCTCTCCCCCTGCGCGGGCTGACATGGCTCGGCGGTCAGGGCACGCGCGCGGTGGCGGCCATCGCGTTCATCGCGGTCGCGGTGCCGCCGCTCGGTGCGCTGCTGCGTCCCTATGTCACCGAGGCGATCTTCTTTCTGCTCTGCATCTCCTTCATGCGCGTCGATCTCGTCGCGCTGTACGGACATCTGCGCCGGCCGGCGCTGGTCGCGGCCGCCACGGCCTGGACCACGATCGGCGTGCCGCTGATCGTCGCCCTGACTGCCTACGCGACGGGGCTCACCACGAGCTCACCCGGGTTGGCTCTCGCGCTGATGCTCCAGGGCATGGCCTCGCCGATGATGGCCGCGCCGGCCCTTGCCGCGCTGATGGGCCTCGATGCCACCTTGGTGCTGGTCACGCTGGTGACCTCGACCGCGCTCGTGCCTTTCACCGCCTCGCTGTTCGCCAGCCTCTTTCTCGGCGGCATGCTCAGCATCGCGCCGCTGACGCTCGGCCTGAAGCTGCTCGGCATCCTCGCCGCATCGCTGCTGGCCGCGACGGTCATCCGCCGCCTGTTCGGCGCCGCAGCGATCCAGCGCCACAAGCGGCCGATCGACGGCATCAACATCGTCATCCTCTTGGTGTTCGCCTCCGCGGTGATGGGCGACGTCGCCACCGACCTCATCACCGATCCCCTGTTCACGATCGCCGTCGCGCTGCTGGCTTTTGCGGTCTATTTCACCCTGCTCGCCGTGACGACGCTGATCTTCTGCCGCATCGGCACCGAGCGCGCCTTCGCGATCGGCCTGATGGTGTCACAGCGCAATCTGGGCCTGATGCTGGCGGCAACCGCGGGTGCGCTGCCGGCCACGACCTGGCTCTATTTCGCGCTGACGCAGTTTCCGATTCATCTCGCGCCGTACCTGCTGATGCCGATCGCCCGGCGCTTGACGGCGCGCCCAGAGACGTCGAGCGGGGCGGCGGCAAACAGCACGAGTTAAGCAGTACGCATAATCCAGGATGTCTGTTTTCCCGCGTAATCGGACAGGCGGTCCCAGCTCGGAATGTCGCCTGTGGAACCCGAAGCAATCATGCGGCATTCAGACACACAACGCCGGTTAACTTTGGTTATTGTTTTTAATTTTAAATGGGCAATAAAATGTTTTATCTTAAATTCGTAGACCGCTCGGCGGGGCGCAATCTAAGCGCAACTTAGGAAGGGGAGCGGATCCATGAAGGTCACCTGGGGCGTTCTTTCCGCAGCAGTATTTGCGTTGACTCTGGCGATGACGACCGTGCCGTCTGCCTCAGCTTGCAACGGCAATGGGAATTGTCCCAGCGCGCCCGGCCAAACGAGGGGAGCCGCCGGACCAATTGCAGGTGCCGGCCTTCCTATTCTCGCGATCGGATACGGGGTGTACTGGCTGGTAAGACGGCGGCGGACCCGCTAGTTGCGTGGTCGTCGCGATCGCTCATATTCGAGCTGATCTGATCGTCAGCTTCCGGACCCAAGGCGGACATTCGCCTTTGCCTCGTTGACATCCGCTTTTGTGGCAATGCGGACCTCGCCATCCCGCACAAACAAGCAAACGCCCTAGCCTGCCCGCGCCGCGCGCCGCAGGGCCTGCGGCGGCTGGCCGAAGGCGCGGATGAAGGCGCGCCGCATTCGCTCGGGGTCGCCGAATCCGGTCGTTTCTGCAACGAGCTCGATCGCCTCGCGCGAGGACTGCACGCGCTCGCGCGCGACCTCGAGCCGCAACCGCTCGATCGCCTTCGACGGTGTCGCGCCGGTCTCGGCGGCAAAGGCGCGGGCGAAGTGCCGCGCGCTCATGCCGGCGCGATCGGCGAGGTCCTCCACCGTCAGCGGCGCGTCGAGATTTTCGCGCGCCCAGGACAACAGCGCGCCGAAGCGCCCGTTCGGCGTCTTCAGCTCCAGCAGCGAGGAGAATTGCGACTGGCCGCCGCTGCGGCGGTGATAGAGCACGAGGTGCCGCGCGGTCTGTTGCGCGATCTCTTCGCCGTGGTCCTCGGTGACCATCGCGAGCGCCAGATCGATGCCCGCAGAGATTCCCGCCGAGGTCCAGACATTGCCGTCGCGGGTAAAAATCTGGTCCGGCTCGAACTTCACCTTGGGATAGCGCGCGACGAAATCGCGCGTCCGCCCCCAATGGGTGGTGGCGCGGCGGCCGTCAAGCAGTCCCGCTTCGGCGAGCACATAGGCACCCGAGCAGACACTCGCGACCCGCACGCCACGCTTTGCCAGGCGCTGCACGAAGGCGCGCGTGACCTCGCAGCGCGCGGCATCCGCGACGCCCGCGCCGCCGGCCACGACCAGCGTCGTGATCGCATTCGCCGACTTGAAATCACGCGCCATCATCTCGACGCCCGACGAGCTGCGCACGAGGCCCGCCGTCGCCGCCAGCACGCGAATGCCAGGCGGCTTGCCGGTGCAGCGCGCGGCGACCTCGAATGCCGAGATCGGGCCTGCCGCGTCGAGCAACTGGAAATCCGGGAAGATCAGGATGCCGATCATGGTCACGTCCGAAAGTGAGGGAATTACGCCATTTCGGACAGAAGGGCACCATGTCATTCTGCCGGCGTCAAGCTCATTTTCGGAGGCTCCCATGTCGTCACCGCTTCAGATCGGACTCCTGGTGTTTCCACGCGTCACCCAGCTCGATTTCACCGGTCCCTTGCAGGTGTTCGCGATGCTTCCCGGCGCCAAGCTGCACCTGATCTGGAAGCGGATCGAACCGGTGCCGAGCGATTCTGTCCTGACGCTGACGCCGACCACGACCTTTGCGGACTGTCCGCAACTCGACGTCATCTGTGTGCCCGGCGGCGGCGGCGTCAACGATCTGCTCAATGACGAGGAGGTGCTCGAATTCCTGCGTCGGCAGGCCGGAGACGCCAAATACGTCACCTCGGTCTGCACCGGAGCGCTGGCGCTCGGCGCCGCTGGCCTGTTGAAGGGCTACCGTGCCGCCACCCACTGGAGCGCGATGGAGATGCTCGGCCGGTTAGGCGCAACGCCGACCAGGACGCGCGTCTGCATCGACCGCAACCGCATCACCGGCGGCGGCGTCACCGCCGGCATCGATTTCGCGCTGACGCTGGTGTCGATCCTGGTCGACCGCACCGCGGCTGAAGCGATTCAGCTCCAGATGGAATACAATCCCGCTCCACCGTTCAACTCCGGCTCGCCCGACACCGCGCCCGCCGAGGTGCTGGCCCTGCTCCGGGAGCGCGGCGCGCAAAACCAGGCGCGCCGACTCGAAGCCGTGAAGCGCGCGGCGGCGCGGGTGATGTAGACGTTCCACCTTCGGAGGTGGAACTGAGGTTTTAGGGGAGGAGTTAAACCCGCACGAAACTCACGGCATCCGGAGCGCAATGATGGAGCATCTCCACTACCCCAATGAAAGCACTGAGTATCGTGCCGCGCGAAATGCGCTGCTGGATGAGGAGATTGCCCTCCGAGCTCAGATTGAGGCCGTTGCCGCCAGGCGTCGCGCGCTACCGCTCGGCGGCGAGGTGCTCCAAGATTACGTCTTCGAACGCATCGGCAAAACGAGCATGCCAGAACAGGTCAGGATGTCGGAGCTGTTCGGCCCTCATGAAACGCTGGTTCTGTACAGTTTCATGTATGGGCCGGAGCGCGAGCTGCCCTGCCCCGGCTGCACCCATTTGCTTGACGGCCTCGACGGCGCCGCACGGCATGTCGGCGAGCGTGCAGCGCTTCACATCGTTGCGAAATCGCCGATCGCGCGTCTCGCAGCCTGGGCCCACGAACGAGGTTGGGAACATCTGTCGCTGCTGTCCACAGCCGGCAACACCTTTGATGCGGACTACTTCGGCGACACCTCGAAGTTCTCTAAGGGTATGCGCGCGCAGCACCACGTTCCCGACGGGCAGAATTGGGACGAGACGATCTTCAACGTCTTCAGGAAAGCGAATGGCAAGATCAGGCACTTCTGGGGCTCGGAGATGAGTTTCGCGCCGCCCGCGCCGAAGCAGCATCATCGCGCCGGTGATCTGGTCGATCCGCTCTGGGGCCTGCTCGACATGACGCCTGAAGGCCGCGGCGACTTCTTCCCGAAGGTGCGCTACGACTGAGGCGCACAAACCGGCTGACGAAGTGCCTCAAAGAAAAAGGCCGCTCGGTTTCCCAAGCGGCCTTTCCTGTCTTACGGCGGCTGCACATTCCATCGGGCGATTTCGGAACTTCCAGACCGGGGGCCTATCTCCCGATCGAGTCCTTACTCGGCGGCCGCTGCATCTCGGGACAGTCGCGAACTGTTGCCCGAACCGAACGCGATGGTCTCCCATCTCCGTAAGATGGGACCATTGAGCCGCATCGCTCGCGTGAGCACAACGCCGGCGCATGCGGCATCCCCGCTGTTCCCGTTGTCCACAGCGGTTGCGAGGCCGATGCGCGTGCATCCAATGACGAGTGGGCAGACCTCAGTTGCCCGGGGTCCAGGGCTGATAGTCGCCGGTCGCCTTCGGCCGCCGGCCGCTGGCGAGCGTCGAGCCCGAGGGACGGTAGGCCTTCGCCGTACCGGTGAGATTCGGCTGGTGCGGCTTTTCCCACTCGCGCGGCTGGTAGTTAACCTCGGTCGGCGGCACATCGACGACGTGATGGATCCAGCCGTGCCAGGACGGCGGGATGCGGCTCGCTTCGGCATAGCCGTTATAAACCACCCAGCGCCGCTCGAATCCGAGCGTCGGATCAATGGCCCCGCCGCGGGTCCGATAATAGAGATTGCCCTGCTCGTCCTGGCCGACCAGCTCCCCGTACCGCTTGGTCCAGAGTTGGGTGCCAAACGTCTGGCCATTCCACCAGGTGAAGAACTTGAGGAAGAATTGTTTCATGCGGCAAGGGCCCTGCTTCGTCGGGTCCTGATGCCATCCGGGCGCAGAAATGTCCAGTTCGGCAGGAGCAGCTGCGCTCTCCGCAAATGCGGTGCCCCCGACACGGGCGTTGCCGCAAATCGGACGCGATCCATTCATCCCGGGTACAGCGGTCAGGTGAGACGCTTCCTGCACGCATGCAAACCGGCGTGATCCAGGAACCACTGCCATTTCGCAGGGTTGGCTTCCGGGAAAGGAGCTTGATCATGAAAAGTCTGACAGTTTTGAGTGCCGCCGCGGCCATGGCGCTGGTTCTTCCGCTGGCGAGCCCGAGCTTTGCTCAGAATCGTCCTACCGTGGGCGGTGGCGCCCATGTCGGCGGCGGTGGAGGCGGTGCTCACTTCGGCGGAGGCGGCGCACGCATGGGTGGCGGTGGCGGCGGCAGTTTCGCGGCTGGCCCCGCGGCGCGTCCAAGCGGAGGCAGTGTCGCGGCCGGCCCCGCGGCGCGTCCAAGCAGTGGCAGTTTCGCGGCCGGAACCGCAGTGCGTCCGAGCAGTGGCAGTTTCGCGGCCGGCACGGTGAGCCGACCCGCCATCTCCCCGACCGTCAGCGGCACCAGCGTCGCAACCGCTCCGTCCGGCACTTGGAGCGGCAGTGGCGGCACTTGGAGCGGCGGCTGGCGCCATCATCATCGCGGTGGCTTCTGGCCCGGCTTCGCGGCAGGCGCCGCGATCGGCGGCCTCGGCTCGTACGCCTATTACGGCGGCGGCTATGGCTATTACGACGACCCCTACTACTACGGCGACAGCTACTATGATGAGCCGTCAGTAGCGGTGGTGCCCGACAGCGGCGACGACTCCGCGGCCTATTGCGCGCAGCGCTACAGATCGTACGACCCGGCTTCGGGGACCTATCTCGGTTATGACGGCCAGCGTCATCCCTGCCCCTAAGCCGATCGATGACATTTGAAGCAAAGGCGTCGCAGCGATGCGGCGCCTTTCGCGTGTCGATCGACCCTGACGGGCCTTGCGGAAACGTTACTCGCCGATTGTGACGCCCCCTACGCGACGCCGTCGGACCTTTATGCACTGCGCCGTGCATATCTACGTTGACCCAATCCAAAATTGACCCGACCCACGATTCGCGGATATCACAAACCACAGTGGGGACTTCGATTACTGGGAAGTGTCATGCCGCGTATTCTCGTGGTTGATGACGATCCGATGGTCGGCGCGACCATCGAGGTCCTCCTCCAACGTCAGGGCTTCGACGTCACGTTGACCGACGGCGGAGAAGCGGGATTGGCTGCGCTCGAAACACAGACTTTCGACGTGATGCTGGTCGACATCTTCATGCCGCACATGCGCGGCTTCGAGTCCATCCGCATCTTTCACGAGCGCGCGCCCGCCACGCCGCTGATCGCGATGTCCGGCTACGCCTTCGCCTCGTCCGCTTCGCCTTCCCCCGACTTTCTCCGCATGGCGCTGGAGCTCGGCGCGACCCGCTGCCTGCGCAAGCCGTTCACTCCGGACGCGCTGCTGACCACGATCCGGGAATGCCTCACCGGCGCGGGCGGGAGCGCACAGCCGAAGGACAAGAAAGAAGCCCCTTGATCCCAACGCAGCGCGTCATTCTCGGTGCTGGACTTGCCATCCTCCTGATCATCACCGCAGCCTCGATCGCCCTCGACGTCAAGTCGCGGTCCGATGCGGCGTGGGTCAATCACACCGTCCAGGTGCAGAAGAAGATCTCCGATCTGCGCGTGCTGATGCGCCGCGCCGAGAGCGCCGCGCGCGGCTACGAGCTCTATCGCAGCCCGGGCTTCAACGACGAGTTTCAGGCGGTACGTGCCCAGATCGCGCCGGCCCTCGCCGACCTCAAGCGCGACGTGCGCGATAGTCGGGATCAGGTGGCGCTATTGGAGGGCACCGAGCCGCTGGCGCTGCGCCGGGTCGAGATTGCCGCCGCAGCGATGCGCCTGCGTGCCGAGAACGATCAGACCGGCATTGCCGCGCTCAAGGCCGAGGGTCGCGGCCTCATGGACACGGTGATGGGCAATCTCGACCATCTGAGCGCCCAGGAAGAGCGCCTGCTCACAGCGCGCTCCCAGGACTCGCGCCGCACCGGGACCGTGCTGCTCGGCATCGATGTTGCAGGCGCCGTGCTGATCCTGCTCCTGGTCGCGCTGGTGATGCGCGAGAGCCAGCGCGCCACGGTACAGCTCCAGAGCACGCTGACCGAGACCACGGCCGCCAAAGAGGCACTTGAGGCGGCGGTGGCCGAGCGCACCGAGCATCTTGTCGCAGCCCATGACGAACTGCGCCTGTCGGTCAACGTGCTCCAGAGCACCTTTCGCAGCATGGCGGAAGCGGTGCTGGTCATCGATACCGAGGGCGCCGTCCTACTGTCCAATCCGGCCGCCGAGCGCATCTTGTTACATCGCGCCGGCATGAATTTGCGCAATCTGCGCGCGCTGTCCGACGTCTATCACGGCGACGGCGTCACGCCGCTGAAGGCCGACGAGCTGCCGTCGACGCGCGTGCTGCGCGGCGAGCACTTCGAAGAGCTGGAGATGATCGTCCGCCCGCACGGCGGCAATCCTCCCCGCCATCTCATGATCAGCGGCCGGCCGATGCTGGACGGGCAAGGCAATATCTCGGGCGCGGTGCTGGTCTATCATGATGCCACCACCTCGCGCGAGACCGAGCGGCAGCTGTACCAGTCGCAGAAGCTGGATGCGATCGGCAAGCTGACCGGCGGCGTCGCGCACGACTTCAACAACATGCTGACCGTGATCTCCGGCAACACCGAGACGCTGGTGGAGAGCCTGAACGGCCAGCCCGAGCTCCAGAGCACGGCACGGCTGATCGACGATGCCGCCGAGCGCTGCGCCGAGCTGATCCAGCATTTGCTGGCGTTCGCGCGCAGGCAGCCGCTCCAGCCGCGCAACGTCGAGATCAGCACTGCGGTCGCGGACATCGCAAAACTGCTTCGCCCCACCCTCGGCGAGCAGATCCAGATCGAGACCGTGCTGGAACAGGGGCCGATGACGACGCACATCGATCCGTCTCGGCTCACCAATGCCGTGCTCAACATGGCGATCAACGCCCGCGACGCCATGCCGAACGGCGGCAAGCTGCTGTTCGAGGCCCATCGGGTCGTGCTCGACGAGGCCTATGCGCAGAACAATCCGGACGTACGGCCTGGTCCTTACGTGATGCTCGCCGTCAGCGATACCGGCACGGGCATGCCGGCCGACGTCCAGCAGAAGGCGTTCGAGCCGTTCTTCACCACCAAGGAGGTCGGCAAGGGCTCGGGCCTCGGCCTGTCCATGGTCTATGGCTTCGTCAAGCAGTCCGGCGGCCACATCAAGATCTACAGCGAGGAAGGCCACGGCACCACGATCAAGCTCTATCTGCCGCCGGGCGAAGGCACGGCGGACATGGCCGCTCCCGTCGCGCCGCAGGCCGAAGGCGGCGCCGAGACCATTTTCGTGGTCGAGGACGACACGCTGGTGCGCAACTTCGTCACCGCGCAGCTCCAGAGCCTCGGCTACAAGACGGTGGCCGCGCCCGACAGCCGGGCCGCGCTGCAATTGATCGAGGCCGGCCAGCCGTTCGATCTGCTCTTCACCGACATCGTCATTCCCGGCGGCATGAGCGGCCGCGAGCTCGCCGAGGAGGTGGCCAAGCGCCGGCCGGGCCTGAAGGTGCTCTATACCTCCGGCTACACCGACAACGCGATCGTCCACCACGGCAAGCTCGACGACGGCGTGATGCTGCTGACAAAACCCTACCGCCGCAACCAGCTCGCCGAGATGATCAGGAAGGCATTGAACGGCGGGATGGCAGCGAGCTAGCGCGAGATGCGCTTTGCTAGATCGATGCGGTCGCCCCGAATTCGGATCACCTCTCCCGAAGGGAGAGGTGAAGATCTCAGCGCGTCGCCAGCACGACGGCTCCAAGCGTGAAGATCAGCGCCGCGATCTGCCCTGGCCCGAGCGGCTCGCCGAGCGCGATCGCCGAGGTGACGACGCCGATGACAGGCACCGCCATGGTGCCGATCGCGGCAACCGAGGCCGGCAGGCGCGCCAGCGCGGCGAACCAGCTGACATAGGCGATGCAGAACTGCCCGACGACCGAATAGACCAGCAGCCACCAGCCGACCGGCGTCACCTGCGAAAGATGCGTGGTCTCAATCAAGAGGCCGATGATCGAGATCGGCAGGCAGCCAATCCCGATCTGCCAGGCCGCGGCCGTGATCGGCGGCAGGTGGATCGGGTACTTCTTCGAGAACACCGTGCCGACGGCAAAGCCGAGCGCGCCGCACAGCGCCATGATGATGCCCGGCAGCTTTTCTGCGCTGGCAGCAATGCCGTTACCGCCCATGATCGAGGCGAGGCCGGCAAAGGCCATCACCAGCCCTAGCGTGCGCAAGACCGTCGGCCGCTCACCCAGCACCGGCCAGGCGATGATCGAGGCCCAGACCGGCATGGTGTAGGCGATCAACGCCGCCTCGCTCGCCGGCAGCCAGAGCAGCGCCAGGCCCATCAGCACCATCCAGCCGGTAACGTTGAGCACGGCGGCGGTCAGTAAGCGCGGCCAGATCGCGCCGTCCACCCGCAGGCTCTGCCGGCGCATCACCGCAAGCAGCGCCAGCAGCACGGCCCCGAGCACGCCGGTCACCCCGCGCAGCGTCAGCGGCGGCAGCTCGGCGAGCAGGAATTTCGTCACCGGCCAGTTGAAGCCCCAACCGATCGAGGTAATCGCGAGGAACATCAGGCCGGCCGGGGCGATGCGCGGTCGCTGCACCGGCCTCGTCGAATCATGCATGGGGGGCAGTCCGGCAAAATCGGGCTCAGCTTGGCGCGGATTCGCCGCGCAAACCACCGCCTCGGCGGGCATGCCTGCCCTCACCTTCCGTAGGGCTACGTGAGTCCCTCTGACGCAATCCCGGTGCCGAAAAATATACCTGCCCTGTGAACAGCGGGATGAAGGGTTGCGAACAGCACGGCATGCAAATTTTTTCGGTTGGGAATCCCTGAGGACTCACTGATACTTGGCTCCACAACAGGCGCGGCCGAGACCCCTGTTATCCCCCACAATCCACCATATTTAGTATTTGATTCAGGAACTCGCACTAGTTCTTGACGGGCGCAACGGAGAGTCCTAGCTTTCGGACCGTTCGGCGCGAGTGAGTTTGCGTCCCGCCGGCACTCCCCCAAAGGGTCTCGCAAATCTCAGCTCCGCCGGCCAGCCAAAGGCAGCGGGATGAGGGCTTGTCTGCCCTCGGATAGCGGACTTTTCGGGCGCCAGAACGGGCCGGCAACAGGCCCGCATGGCAAACGGCTGAAGTGACGGTGTGGGCGTTGAACGCATGTCGGGCGCATCCCCTTGGGGGCGGATGGGTCTGGGCATGCCGGCGGATGATCGATGCGTGCATCGACCAATCGAGTCGGGAGAAAAAGGGCCGGGTCCACCGGCTGAACTGCGATGCCCAGAGGCCGAACGGCCAAAAGGACTCGCGAAGCGAAATGTCGACCGGGACGCCTGAACGGAGGCGGTTCGGTCAAAGATAAGGACGGGGCAAGACCATGCGGATTGAGCGGCGCCACACCACGGTAGGACAGTCACCTTATGCGGGAATCGATTTCCGGCTGACCACGTCGGAGATTCGCAATCCGGACGGCTCGGTCGTGTTCAAGCTGGACAATGTCGAGGTGCCGACCGAATGGTCTCAGGTCGCCTCCGACGTGCTGGCCCAGAAATACTTCCGCAAGGCCGGCGTCGCCGCGCGCCTGAAGAAGGTCGAGGAAGAGTCCGTCCCCTCCTTCCTGTGGCGCTCCGTGCCCGACACCGAGGCGCTTAGCCTCCTGCCTGAGAAAGAGCGCTATGTCAGCGAGCTCTCGGCAAAACAGGTGTTCGACCGCCTCGCCGGCTGCTGGACCTATTGGGGCTGGAAGGGCGGCTATTTCTCCACCGATGAAGACGCCCAGGCCTTCTACGACGAGCTCCGCTACATGCTCGCCATGCAGATGGTCGCGCCGAACTCGCCGCAATGGTTCAACACCGGCTTGCACTGGGCCTATGGCATCGACGGCCCCGGCCAGGGCCATTATTACGTCGACCCCTTCACCGGCAAGCTGACCAAGTCCAAGTCGGCCTATGAGCATCCGCAGCCGCATGCCTGCTTCATCCAGGGCGTCGGTGACGATCTCGTCAACGAGGGCGGCATCATGGACCTCTGGGTCCGCGAGGCGCGCCTGTTCAAATACGGCTCCGGCACCGGCTCGAACTTCTCACGCTTGCGCGGCGAAGGCGAAAAGCTCTCCGGCGGCGGCCGCTCGAGCGGCCTGATGAGCTTCCTCAAGATCGGCGACCGCGCCGCGGGCGCGATCAAGTCGGGCGGCACCACGCGCCGCGCTGCCAAGATGGTCGTCGTCGACGTCGATCACCCCGACATCGAGACCTATATCGACTGGAAGGTGAAGGAGGAGCAGAAGGTCGCCGCCCTCGTCACCGGATCCAAGATCAACCAGAAGCACCTCAAGGCGGTGCTGAAGGCTTGCGTGAACTGCGAAGGCTCGGGCGACGACTGCTTCGACCCCGAGAAGAACCCTGCCCTCCGCCGCGAGATCAAGCTCGCGCGCCGCAGCCTCGTGCCCGACAATTACATCAAGCGCGTCATCCAGTTTGCCAAGCAGGGCTACAAGGACATCCAGTTCGAGACCTACGACACCGACTGGGACTCCGAAGCCTATCTCACCGTCTCCGGCCAGAACTCCAACAATTCGGTCTCGCTCAAGGACGACTTCCTGCGCGCGGTCGAGACCGACGGCGACTGGAATCTCAACGCCCGCACCTCGAAGAAGGTGACGAAGACGCTGAAGGCGCGCGACCTCTGGGAGAAGATCGGCTTCGCCGCCTGGGCCTCGGCCGACCCGGGCCTGCACTTCAACACCACGATGAACGACTGGCACACCTGCAAGGCGTCCGGCGACATCCGCGCGTCCAATCCGTGCTCGGAATACATGTTCCTGGACGACACGGCGTGTAACCTCGCCTCCGCCAACCTGTTGACCTTCTACAACACCACGACCAAGCGCTTCGACGTCGAAGGCTATGAGCACCTCTGCCGGCTCTGGACCATCGTGCTGGAAATTTCAGTCATGATGGCGCAGTTCCCGTCGAAGGCGATTGCCGAGCTCTCCTACGAGTTCCGCACGCTCGGCCTCGGCTACGCCAATATCGGCGGCCTCTTGATGACCATGGGCCTGCCCTATGACAGCAAGGAAGGCCGTGCGCTCTGCGGCGCGCTGACCGCCGTCATGACCGGCATCACCTACAAGACCTCGGCCGAGATCGCGGCCGAGCTCGGCACCTTCCCCGGCTACAAGAAGAACGCCGCGCACATGCTGCGCGTGATCCGCAACCACCGCCGCGCCGCGCATGGCGAGGCCTCCGGCTATGAGCAGCTCTCGGTCAACCCGGTGCCGCTCGATCACGCCTCGTGCCCGCAACAAGACCTCATCACCCATGCCAAGGCGGCCTGGGATGCGGCGCTTCAGCTCGGCGAGCAGCACGGCTATCGCAACGCCCAGACCACTGTCATCGCGCCGACCGGCACGATCGGCCTCGTGATGGATTGCGACACCACCGGCATCGAGCCCGACTTCGCGCTGGTGAAGTTCAAGAAGCTCGCCGGCGGCGGCTACTTCAAGATCATCAACCGCGCGGTCCCCGCAGCGCTGCGCGCGCTCGGCTATCGCGAGAGCGAGATCGCGGAGATCGAGGCCTATGCCGTCGGCCACGGCTCGCTGTCCAACGCGCCGGGCATCAACGCCTCGACCCTCAAGGCGAAGGGCTTCACCGATGAAGCCATCGCCAAGGTCGAAAAGGCCCTGCCGACCGCCTTCGACATCAAGTTCGCCTTCAACAAGTGGACTTTTGGCGAGGACTTCATCCGCGACCAGCTCGGCATTGGCGCCGAAGCCATCGCCGCCCCCGGCTTCGACCTGCTCCAGGCCGTCGGCTTCACCAAGCGCGAGATCGAGGCGGCCAACGTCCACATCTGCGGCGCGATGACGGTGGAAGGTGCCCCGCACCTCAAGGCCGAGCACTATCCGGTGTTCGACTGCGCCAACCCCTGCGGCAAGGTCGGCAAGCGCTATCTGTCGGTCGAGAGCCACATCCGCATGATGGCAGCTAGCCAGCCCTTCATCTCGGGCGCGATCTCCAAGACCATCAACATGCCGAACGACGCTACGGTGGAGGACTGCAAGTCCGCCTACATGCTGTCGTGGAAACTGGCGCTGAAGGCCAACGCGCTCTATCGCGACGGCTCCAAGCTCAGCCAGCCGCTCAACTCGCAGCTCATCAGCGACGACGAGGACGAGGACGATGCGGTCGAGCAGCTCTACGAGAAGCCGATGGCCGCGCGTGCGACTCAGGTCTCGGAGAAGATCGTCGAGAAGCTGGTCGAACGCATCATCGTGATGCGCGAGCGCGAGAAGATGCCGGATCGCCGCAAGGGCTACACCCAGAAGGCGGTCGTCGGCGGTCACAAGGTCTATCTCCGCACCGGCGAATACGATGACGGCCGTCTCGGCGAGATCTTCATCGACATGCACAAGGAAGGCGCGGCGCTCCGCTCCTTCATCAACAACTTCGCCATCGCGGTCTCGCTCGGCCTGCAATACGGCGTGCCGCTGGACGAATATGTCGACGCCTTCACCTTCACCCGCTTCGAGCCGGCGGGCCCCGTGCAGGGCAACGACAGCATCAAGTACGCGACCTCGATCCTCGACTACGTCTTCCGCGAGCTCGCGGTGAGCTACCTCTCTCGCTTCGACCTCGCCCACGTCGATCCCAACGAGACGGGCTTTGACGCGCTCGGCAAGGGCGTCGAGGAAGGCAAGGAGCCGGACGAGGACGGCGGCCACCACGCGACAAAACTGGTCTCGCGCGGCCTCACCCGCTCCCGCACGGACAACCTGTTCGTGATGCGCGGCGGCTCGACCGCGGTCTCGCAAGGCAACGACAGCGCGCCTGCCGGCGGCAGCAAGGTCACGGCGCTGGCCTCGCACGGCACCTCAGCCCGCGTCGGCGACGCCCTCGAAGGCGCCGTCGCCCTGAAGCAGGAGGCGAGCCACGACCTCTCCCCGACGGAGAAGCTCGAGCAGCTGCAGTGGAGCAAAGCCGGCACCGCCGCAACCGCCGCTCCCAGCAAGGCCGAGCGCCGCGCCGAAGCCAAGGCCAAGGGCTACGAGGGCGAGATGTGCTCAGAGTGCGGCAACTTCACGCTGGTGCGGAATGGGACCTGCATGAAGTGCGATACGTGTGGCAGCACGACGGGGTGTTCGTGAGGCGCTTCTAGCACTCAAATTATTAGACTGGGAAGGCCGCCATGAGCGGCCTTTCTTTTGCCGATGAAAGCAATTCTAGGTAGAGAGAAGCCACTGTGGCGTTACCCGATAGCTATACATTGAAGCCCAATGCAGTGCCCGCTTATTTCGACGCAATGCTTGATGCCCAACCTCCGGAGCGGTTCTCTCTCAAGTTTTTGGAGAACCTCGGATTTACCTCCACAAACGACCGGCTCTTTATCGGTATCCTCAAAGATCTTGGCTTCCTAAACCGAGACGGCACTCCGCAAAGTCGTTACTTCGCCTTTATGGACCGCGGCCGAGCGAAACAAGTTGTTGCCGAAGGCATCCGCGAAGCTTTCGCCGAATTGTTCGCAATAAACACAAAAGCATATGACTTTACGGTGGACGATGCGCGCAACAAGCTTCGCACTCTATATGCCGGCAAGAAAACGGACCTGGTGATCGGCAACATAGCCAAAACCTTCCGAGCGCTCTGCGATTACGCTGATTTTTCGGCACCGGCAACAGTCGTCGCGCCGGCAGCGATCGAGCCTCCACATATCGAGATAACCCAACTTCAGCGCCTAGAATGGGTGACGCAAAGCGTTACCCATCCTACCCACCAACCCTAAACTAAGCGGGCAATTGTTCTAGCCCGTAGGATCGGTGGAGCCCTTGCGAAACCCATCATTCGCGGATCGACATTGATGGGTTTCGCTCCGCCCGACCCATCCTTCAGCCCCGCCGGTATCCGGCAAAATCTCACCACATGGCCGCCACGCAAGCGACAGCCCATAATCGCGATTTCAGCGCAAACGCGACAGAGGCTTGCGGCTTCAGCGATATTCAGGAGCCATTTGCAATGTTGGGTTCGGTAGAAAATAAACCAACGGGAAAATCTGGCCGGCGCGGCGGAAAGAAGAAGGCCAGGCAACGGTCCGGGGCCGACGAGCAACACGCAACTGCAGCGCATCAATCACCGGATGCCTCGGCGGAGATCCGCCAAGAGCACAAGCAAGAGAACAGGCAAGAGCCCGAGCAAGAGGTAGAGACGAGCCGACAGGTCAGTGCGCAAGTACCCTCGGCTGCAGCCTTGCCGTCCGGGATGGAGATCGTTGCCAGCGCGCCCGTCGCACCGGTGGAACCCTCCCAGGCCAGCCCGCAGGCGATTGCCGATGCCTATAGCGGCTACATCAGGACCTCCGTTGAGCACGCCTGGGCCTTCCTGGGAAAGCTCGCGACGGCGCGCTCACCCGTCGAGGCCTTCGAGCTTCAGATGGAGTACGCGAAACAGGAGTGTGAATCGTTCGTCGCCGAATCCCAGAAGATCGCCGGGTTGCATGAACAAATGACCAGACAAAGGGTCATGCATTTTGAGGGGTTCGTGGCCAGGCTCACCCAGACGACGCTCGAAATCCGCGCGACGCGTCACTAACGACAGCTGCGTATTTCGACGGTGCGGGGACAGGATGCCCGTACGATGGGTACGTTGATCGGCTTCGCTCCGCTCGACTCATACTGCGAACTGCGCTTTGCGCAGTCGCGGTACTAGCCCTTACGCGCTCACGCCCGCCCCGCTCCCGCGCCCGCCATAATTTTTCCGTTGCACACGCGTTGTGTTGGGCAGCGGCGAGACCTATCCTTCCAGTGATCGGACTGCCTCCCATGACGCCCGACCGGATGGAGAGCGCATCGGTGCCTGAAACGAACGACCCCAAGCCTGATAGCGACAAGCCTGATACCGACAAGCCCGAGACCGTCAAGCCCGAGACCGTCAAGCCGGATGAGGCGCGCGCCGATGGCGGGCTGACGCGGGCCTACGACCGGATCAAGAGCGCGGAGGAAGAGCTTGCGCGGCTCGACCGGCTGGTTTCCGGAATGGAACGCGACAGCGAAGGCCAGCGGACCTCGCACGCAACCGCCGGTAGGACGGCAGCCCCAACTTCCGGAAACAAGGCGCCGACGCCGGATACCAAAGTTCCGAATGCCGGGGTTCGCGATCAAGGCTTGAAGGGAGATCGGACCATGGTGCGCGCTTTGGTCGGCCTCGTGCTGGCGATCGGCCTTCTCGGTGCCGCCTTCGCTTCGCAATATCGCGATGAGGCCAAATCGATCAGCAAGTCGATCATGGCACGATGGTCTCCGCCGGCTGCGAGCAGCTCCCAGCAAGCGTCCGCGGTGGAAAGTCCGGCGCAGCCGCCGGCCGTGCAACTGGCTGCTGCGGATGAGCCGAGCCCGGTGCCCGCGCCGCCGGTCGCCAAGGACACGGAAAGCGCCCCAAAGCCTGCCGCCGCAGCGCCAGCGCCTAACCCGTCGTCCTCTGATCTCGCGCAATCGCTCAAGGCCATCACGAGCGAGCTTGCGAGCATCAACGGCAAGCTCGAGCAACTGAAAAGCCGCAACGACCAGACCCTGCGTGAGCAGGCCGACACCATTCAACAGCTCAAGGCGGCGCAGGAGAAGGATGCGGCGGACAATGCGCGCCTCGCCGCGCAGGTCCAGGCGCTGCAAACGCAACTGAGCGCTTCATCCGCGTCTGCAGCCACCAAGCCGGTCGCGCGGAGCGTGATGAGCAACGATGCGCATGCCCGGCCGCACGTACCGGCGGCCGAACCCCGGCGGCCCAGACCGCCGCGAGGCCCCTGGATGCCTCCGCCCTATATGCCCGACCCTTACGGCTATCCGGATTGGTGAGCCCGCAAGGCGCGGGCTTGTTTCCCGAAGGCGCGATTGATTGGATTTGAAGCCCTCCGAGCTGCGGCTTCGACTCGCCTTTAGCCCGTAGGATGGGTAGAACCCTTGCGAAACCCATCATTCGCTGATCGACGTTGATGGGTTTCGCTAGAGCTCACCCCATCTTACGAGCTACCGAAGCATTCGAAGCGGCTCGAATGACGTACTCAGGCTGACGAACACAGGCTCGGGAGTCAAACTGGTGACACCAATTCTGAGTTCGGGAAAGTAAATGTGAAACATGCGATCGGTCCGGCCGCTCGTGACATCCGTGAACTTGACCTCGCCGCGGTACACGGCAAGCGCACACGATCCGATCGTCGTTTCCCCGGCCGAAACGAACGTGTAGTCGACGCCCTGCTCGACCTGCCGCGCCGTGCCGTTCCGATACTTGAAGGTCCAGGAGACCTTGTATGACACGCTGTGCCGGCGATCGTCGTCCTCGATCACGATGCCGGAGTACCTGTGCTGCGCTTCCTGATCCGGTACCTTGTCCACCGTGGATGTCAGGGAGGATGTGATTCCGAATCCGTTGATGGTTTCCGCCTTGCTGATGTTGATGCCATGCGGTGTGGTCTGCCGTGTCCAGAGCACCGCCGTTTTCCCGGCTTCCCTGTAGACCTGATAGGCCTGCTCAAATCTGTCGAACCTGACGACGAGCTCAACCGGCACTGTCGTAGACTTGATCTTGCTGCAGTCCATCGACTGCGCAAGGACCACTGTCGGGACCCCGAACAGCACCAGAGCGACAAAGTTTACGGCAAGTCGCAAACGAGCTCCGCTTCGGTTTCCGGGAATAGCGCGCAAGTCTACCTTCCAGCCGAGCGAAGATCTTCTGCGACGCCGTCGAATGCGTTCTGACTCGCGACGACCCCACTCTGCTGCGGATCTGGCGCTGCAGACCGCTGACGCGTGCCAACCCCAAAGATGTCGTGCACCAGCCCGAGCTTCCCAAGCCCCAGAATGATCAGGCCGTTGATGTCGATCTCGTACCAGGCGTGCGAAAGGTAAGCGTCGCGCGGAAAGCGGTGATGGTTGTTGTGCAGCCCTTCACCGAAGGTGAGGATCGTGGTCACGAATTCGTTGGTCGTGCCATCATTGGTCTCGAAGCGGCGGTAGCCGTAGCGGCCGTCGCTGTGGCAGACCGAGTTCACCAGCGAGGTGGCCATGGTCATGATGTAGCTGCGGAACAGGCCGGAGAACAACACGCAGCCGATCATGCTGTGCACGCCGCCGAACGCGTAGCCGATCGCGCCGGGAATGATCACCGCCGACAGCGCGTACCAGTACCAGCGAGTCCTCGTGAAGAACATGGCGATCGGGTCGGCCAGGATATCCCTGGCGTAGTATGCGCCATCGGTGGTGGCCTGGTCCCACACCCAGCCGCCTTGCGCATGCGACATTCCCTTGAGGAAGCTCGCATAGCGGTTGCCGAAGCCGTCATAGTAAGGGCTGTGGACGTCGCCGGGCTTGTCGGAGTGAAGATGGTGCCGCCGGTGGTTGCTCACCCATTTCAGGATCGAGCCCTGCACCGCCAGCGTGGCGATCGCGGCCAAGATCGCCCGCATCACCGGACCGCAGCGGAAGCTGCGGTGCACGAAGTAGCGATGCATGAAGCCGATCCCGACCGTGGTCAGCAGGAACATGCCGACGAAGACCGAAACCTCCACCCAACCGATGCCTTGCCAGAATGCCCAGATCAGCGCCGCGATCGACCCGCCGATCATGAAGCCGAACGCGATGTAGGAATCGAGAAACTTGGCGTCGACCAACGAGCCTTCGACAACCACTCCCGGTGGCATTTTCGGGTCCGCACCTGCCTCCGGCACCACGCCCTCGATTACGGTCATTTCAGCCGATCCATTTACGCAAAATTAACTCTTCTGCGGCGCACCGTACAACCGGGGGTTATTTCTCGCAAGGATTGGAGCGGCCGTGGCAGCGCGGAGCCGGGCCCTGAAAAGGCGCGGTCGCGTGAAATGAAGCGAGATTTCAGGGCGGGCGGACAGCGTTAACTAAGTCCACAGGCTCCGCAATTTATGCCCGCAGCGCACATGCCAAGGAAAAGCAGCAGCCTCCTCCCTCGCCTTCGCAGGTTACGGCGGGCCGCCCGGTGGGCGCGGAAGACTTTCGCGCGCGCACCGCGGATGGTTCGGATCGCCGGCGGCGTGGCGATGCTGCTTGCGGCCGCAGCGCTTCTAAACATCGTCACTCAAATGGTCCGCAAGCCGACCGAGCTGTTTGTCCTTGTTGGCCATTCCCTCGACAAGGAGCCGGCAGAGACTTGGGCGAGATACGGGCCGCTGTTCCGCAAGCATTCCACCGCTGCGATCACGCCGGAATTGCTGGCCGCGCTGGCGCAGGTCGAGAGTTCAGGCAATCCGGTGGCGCGCACCTACTGGCGTTGGCGATGGAGCTTCAATCCGCTCGCGATCTACCGGCCCGCCTCCAGCGCTGTCGGCCTCTTCCAGATGACCGATCCCGCTTACGCCGAGGCCGCACGGTTTTGTGTCCGCGGCAACGCGGTCACGGAGACCGGTTGCGGGTTCACCAGTCTCTACATCCGCGCGATCCCTGGCCATGCGATCGAGCTGGCATCGGTCTATCTGGACCGCCAGGTGGCTGACGTTCTCGCCCGCACCGGTGATGTGAGGGCAAGCCCGCAGCAGAAGCAGGAACTGGCCGCCTTCATCCATCTCTGCGGCGCAGGCCCGGCCACAGCCTATGCGCGCCGCAAGTTTCAGATGATCGCCGGCGAGCGCTGCGGCGATCACCTGGTCGCAAGCTATGTCGCCAGGGTCAACGCGATGAAACGGCAGTTTCAGCGCCTTGCGGCCGGTGACGGCGATTAGCGGCGCGCGTAGCCCGGATCGAGCGAAGCGAAATCCGGGGTCTTGCTCCTAGCTGCACTGGTCCCGGATTGCGCGGAGCCTGTCATCGGGCGGCGCTGCGCGCCGGCCCGTTGGCTCCATCCGGGCTACAGGCGCTTGCCGTGAGTGACGGCGATTAGATGATGCGTTTCGCAAGACCGTAGGATGGGCGGAGCGACTTGTCCGCCGTAGCTCGACGAGCGGAAGCGATACCAACGACGCTGGCGCGCGACGACGGGTTTCGCAAGAGCTCAACCCATCCTACGAACTACGCTCTATGCCCGCCTCACCGTATCTCGCTCATCGTCACCTGGCCGGCGATCCCGCTCAGCTCGGGCTCTTGCGGCTCAAGCTCCTCATCGGAAGATGGACCGACCGAGACTTCGACCATTCTGCGCTTGACCTGTTCGCATGTCTTGCGGACGTCTTCGGTGAACAGCGCGCATTCTTCGATGCGCTTGAAGATCTTCCGCCCCTCTTCACGATACCCCGCCGCCGTTTCTCGCATGAAGGCGATCGCATCATGGACCTGGGCTGTCAGCGCCTCGCATTTTTGCGCAGCGTCGATCAACTCGGTGCCCATGGCCTCGATTTCTTTCGCAGCGGACTCATAGTCGCGAATGACCGCCTCTGCGCTCAGCGCGCCGACGCGCGTCACGCCCGCGGTGTGCTCGACGTAATCAGGCAGAGCAATGGAAGTAATAGAGCTTCCCGAGCGTACCGACGATATGTCCGCCTCGAGCTGGACCAGGTTAACGCCGTCCCGTCTGCGCAATTGTTCAACACTTGCCATGATTGATCCTCTCAATACGCGCCCGTACCCCTTAACAGTATTGGGTGTATTACGGGGATAAATGCCATTCTACCCCGATGTGTCCTTGACAGTCTCAGGTTTGCCATTTTTTCCTAATCGCTGACGTCGCACGCAGCGATATTGGACTTAGAGGCGTTCAACCTCTCCGGATGGCCAGGCTGGGAGGTGCGCAAGGGCTTGAGCTGTCGAGCGAAAATGAGCGCGTACGATCGGTGCAGGCGCGTAGCGAGCGTAGCCCGGATGGAGCGAAGCGAAATCCGGGGTCTTGCCTCAAGCTGCGCCGGTCCCGGATCGCGCTTCGCTTCATCCGGGCTACAGGCGCCAGTCAATTCTGCGTCCGTCGCTGGCCAAACTCCACATGCCGCGGAACGTGATGGGTGTTCACCACCAGTACGGCCACCGCCACCCCTCATAGCGAACCCACGACGACACCAGCGGCGGACCGTAGGGATCGACCCGGTCGTCTTCAGGACGATAACGATATCGTGGAACGATATAATAATCCCACGGCGTTGGCCTGAGCACGGGCGCCGTGACGATAAGTCTCTGCTGGGGTTCGCGAACGACTTGCGCCTTGCGCGCCCGGGCTTCAGCCCCTGACATCCCAAGGCTGCTCAGCACCAGGGCCGTTCCGAGCGCACACGCGACGGTCATTTTCTTCATGCGTTGGCCTCCTTCCCATAAGAGTGCTCAAGGACGCAAAGCAAGGCAAGCCAATTCGCGCGCGACTTTGCTGGAATGACTGATGGCGGCTCGCAACTCTCCACCGTCATTGCGAGGAGCCCGCGACAAAATTGCGTAGCAATTTTGCGCTGGTGCGACGAAGCAATCCAGAATCCCTCCGCGGAACCAGTCTGGATTGCTTCGCTGCGCTCGCAATGACGAAGAACGCAGCGAGCGTGCATCCGGGGAATGCTTCGGGGCGAGAATCCCAGATCTCGCTTTACTCATCCGAGCTACTTGCGTCCCCTACTCCCGCGCCCGACGCACGGCTTCCTCCAGCTTCCTCCTCTGCTTGTCCCACCGGCTCTGCTCCGCCTCGGCGCGTTCATCGATCGCAGTTCGTTCTGCCTCGATCTCCTCCGCCCGTGCCTCGTGCTCGCGCTTCGCCTTGTCCAGCGCCGCCTGCGCAATCGCGACCGCCTTCTCCCGGCGCGCGCGCTCCTTGGCGCGGGCGGCCTCTTCCTTGCCACGCTCGGCTTCGCGCCGCCGCTCTTCTCTCTCGAAAGCCGCGGCGGCCTTGCGGGCTTGTCGGTCGTCGATCTTGCGGGACGGTTTCTTTGCGGTCTTCTCCGCGCGCTTGCTCGGCTTGGGCTTACGTTTGGGCTTGGCCTTGCCTTCGTCGGCAAGGTCGGTCGGCAGCTCGGCGCTTTCGGTGAACGGGCCGTTCGAGCCGACCGGACGCCTGAGCACGACGCCGGGGCTTGCCATGGTCGCCGCGACGATATCGGGATCGTCGGTCTCCTTGGCGACGCCCTGATGGAACAGATTGGAGCTGGCGCCCCAGGCCTCCAGCGCCGCCTTCATCGAGGGCGCGGCGACCGCCTGGTCGTAGAAGCCGAGCGAGGTCTGGTAGGTCTTCAGTTTTCTTTTCGCTTTGCTTTTCGGTTCTCTCGGCATGTCGCCCCGCGGCCCGGCGATGCATCAGCTCCCCATCGCACCGGCGCCATCTTGGCATAGTGCCCCTGTTTTGCCCGACGAGTCAAATTCTACTTCGGGATCGCCGAAGTCGGTCCGGTGTATGCGTGCGCCGGTTGCCCGAAGGGTCACATCATTTCGGCATCGCAGAAGTATGAAATCTCAAGGTGTTCCCTACTGTGCATGGGGTTGTTTTCGCACTTTTTGTTTCGACGGGCACTTCCGTTTCTCCACCGTCATTGCGAGCGAAGCGAGGCTATCCAGAGTCGTTCCGCGGAGGCGGTCTGGATTGCTTCGTCGCATCAGCGCAAAATTGCTACGCAATTTTGTCGCGAGCTCCTCGCAATGACGGTGTCGCTATGCCCCGAGCAACGCGTCATAGCCCTGCGCGCTGAACGCCAGCAGACAGAACCCATGCCCGAACGGATCGGACAGCATCGCGATCCGCCCATACGACGCATCGGTTGCGGGGACCTCCAGGATCGCGCCGGCGCGCAGCGCGCGTTCGACGGCGGCATCGACATCATCGACGACGACGTCGATATGCACCGGCGTCCAGTGCCGCGCGTAGCGGCGGCGATCGCCGCCAGCGCCCACCGTGCCGGCCTGCTTGGTCAACAGATACACCGGCGCCGGCCAGCCGAGCAGCTCGACGAAGTCGGTGCCGAAGCGGCGGCCGACCGTCAGGCCGAATGCAGCGGTGTAGAAGGTCGTCGCTCGCGCGACGTCGGGAACGTCGATGTTGAGGAGGAAGGTCATGGCGGGAAATGTAGCCCGGATGGAGCGTCAGCGTAATCCGGGATGGCGCCGCACCTCCCGCCTCGGATTTCGCTGACGCTCCATCCGGGCTACGCAAGCCTCACGGGATCTACGCAAGCCTCACGGTATCTCGTACACCGACACCTTGTCCGCGATCCCGCTCAGCGCGACGCTGCGGCGGGTCGGGTTGAGGCCGCCGGCGTCCAGCAGCGTCCGCGTCTCGGCGTTATCGACCACCGCCTCCGTCACCACGATCGCGCGCGAGGCCGCCAAGCCCTGGACGCGAGAGGCGATGTTCACGGTCTGGCCGAAATAGTCCTGCTGGCCGTTGAGGGTGACGGCGAGGCACGAGCCTTCGTGGATACCCATCTTGAGCAACAGGCCCTGGTGCTGGCGCTGGGCGCCGAGCTCGCTCATAGCCTCGCGCATGCGGATCGCAGCCGCAATGGCGCGATCGGGCGTCTCGAAGGTCGCCATCACGGCATCGCCAATGGTCTTGACCACCGCGCCCTGCTCGGAGGCGATGATCTCCTGCAGCAGGCGGAAATGCTCGTTGACGAGATCGAAGGCGACGAGGTCGCCGACATGCTCGTACAGCCCGGTGGAGTCCTTCAGGTCCGAGAACAGGAAGGTCAGGCTGAGGATCTTGAGGCGCTGGCCGATCGCGAGCGTGTCGGTGCGGTAGAGATCGCGAAAGGTCTGGTTCGTGAGGAGGCGCTTTGCAGTGAGGCTCGGCTTGCGCCGGGTCAAGAGGTCATCGAGCCGCTGGTTCATCACCCACACCGCGGGCAGCACGCGGCCGTCGGTGCGGTTCTCAAGCGCCAGCCGCAGCGGTCCCGGGCGCAGGCTGACGGCGTCGACGGGAACCTCGGACTTGTTGAAGATCAGCGACAGCGTCTGGCGCTCGGCCGTCTCCTCGCCCTTCACCTCGATGTATTGCGCCGTGTGCGTCACGGGATCGAACACGATCAGCATGCCCGGCTGCACCTGCAGGGAGAGAATGGCGCGCTCGCCCGGCGGCAGGTCGACGGATTCCAGCGTCAGCTCGCGCAGCAGACCGTCGAGGTCGGGCGGAAGCTCGATCGCCGAGCTCCAGAACACCTGGCGGTAATATTCGGCGAGCGGCAGCTCCTCGGCATTGTGCGCGGCGATCCTGCGCACGCGCGGGCTGACCGCGAAGGTCACCTCGACCAGATTGTCGAGCGTCGTCTCGTAGCCGGCGGCGCAGAAGGCGCAGTGATATTGCGGGCTGTTGACCGTCTTCAGGCTCTTGTTGGCCGAGAGCACGCCGGCGCAGCTCGGGCACATCACGCTCCAGGTCATCTCGAGGATGCCGAGCCCGACCGCATGCAGCAGCCCCGCGATCACCTGCTCCTCGCCGAGACCCGCCGTTCTCGCCAGATGCAGCGCGTTCATCTTGCACAGGGCATGGTCCGGCCCCTCCCGCACCATGCGCTCGAGCATGTCGACGACAGGCGCGTCGGCCGACTGGCGCAGGACACCGAACAGGGTTTCGATCTCGCTCATGCCGTGACGCTACATGGAAGGGGGTGAGGCGGACATCCGCTTTCCGATCAGCTATGCCTGGTGAGGCAAAGCACAAGCCATAGCCGTCAATTGCTGCGTCACGATGATGGGAGTTTGCCGGGCCGCAGCAGAGGCCGGATTTTCCTTGATTTCCCCGTCCCCGCCCCTACGGTGCGCCCGCCCACAGGGGCCGAACAGGGGATGAATCGACGATGGACGATGCCGTGAAATGTCCGAGCTGCAACTCCGAGCACGCCTATCAGGACCGCGGTCTCTGGGTCTGCCCGGAATGCGGCCATGAATGGAGCGGCACGGCCGATGCGGCCGCGGAAGCCGCGCCCGAGGCAGGCGTGCGCGATGCCAACGGCAATGTGCTGGCTGACGGCGACAGCGTCATCGTGATCAAGGACCTCAAGATCAAGGGTTCCTCCTCGGTCGTCAAAGGCGGCACCAAGGTCCGCAACATCCGCCTCCAGGACGCCAGCGACGGCCACAACATCGCCTGCAAGATCGACGGCATCGGCGCGATGAATTTGAAATCGGAGTTCGTGCGGAAGGCGTAAGGTCGCGCCTATCTTTGCCGCTGCGCCAGGTAAAACCCGCACAGCACCGTCACCAGGCCCGCGGCCTGGAGTGCCGTCGGCGGCTCGCCGAGCAGGAGCCAGCCGACCAGGAGCGTCAGCGCCGGCACGATCGCGGGGAATACCGCGGCCCGGGCGACGCCGAGACGCTGGACGGAGACGGCGTAGAGATAGAGCGCGGCGGGACCTGCGAGCACGCCCTGCGCCAGCGCCTGGATCGCGTTCTCGGTGACGCCGATCGCCGCGATACGCGCAAGCCCGCCAGTCGCGAGGTAGATCGGCAACAGCAGCAGCGACAGCACGTTGATGACGAGCGCGGCCGACACTGCGGAGACGCGCCAGTGCCGCAGCAGCGCGCCGAAGCCCGCGAACATGAATCCGGTGAGCACGAAGATCAGATCGCCCTGCACGCCGTCGGCGCCGATATGCCCGATCGATTCCGCGCCGATCACACCAAGGCCGCCGACGATGACGAGAGCGCCGGCAAGCCGCGAGGCGGAGATCTTCTCTTTCAGGA
Source organism: Bradyrhizobium sp. Rc2d (assembly GCF_900099855.1). NCBI lineage: Bacteria > Pseudomonadati > Pseudomonadota > Alphaproteobacteria > Hyphomicrobiales > Nitrobacteraceae > Bradyrhizobium > Bradyrhizobium sp. Rc2d. The sequence continues at coordinate 168,084 of NZ_FNCU01000013.1, forward strand.
ACAATGCGGCGAGCAGCAGGCCGCCAAGCGTCGCGCTGGAGGGCTGGATCACGCTGCCATGTCCGAGCGGCACGAACAGGAAACCGGTGTAGGAGATCAGCGCCATCACCGGGCCGCCCAGCACCATCAGCGCAAGGCCCCTGCCCCAGCCGATGCCGCAGAGATCGGAGATGCCGGCGCGCAAGACCAGCGGCAGGAACGCGATCCCTGACCAGACATAGCGATGCACGAGCAGATCGACCGGCGTGAAGCCGACTTTGAGGCCGTGCCGCGTGCCGACAAAGCCGAGCGCCCAGAACAGTGCTGCGGACAGCCCGCAAACCACGCCGAGCAATGCCGGCGCCGCGTCGTTCGTTTGGGTGAGAGCGTCAGCGCCGCTCGTCCGCTGGTCCATGGGGGAAGCCTTATGTCAGCAGGCCAATCCGCTCAACCCATGTGGTTGCAAGGCTGGCACGCAGTGAGGTCGCCTAGCCCGGCTCGTCGTCGATGAGCTTCACCGCACGCGCGACCGTCAAGGGCCGCAGGAGATGCACAGACTGTTCTCGGACATCGATATCGCCTTTCGTGGCGTCTACGCGCTTGGCGCGTTGCACGCGTAGCGCCTGCTCGATGCCGGAGATCACACCATGACGGAGATCGCGTTCCATGCCGGCTTCGGCAGCCTGCGCCGTTTCAACGCCGCCTTCGCCGAGCTCTACGGCCGCTCGCCGTCGAGCTTGCGCGCGCCGCGCATGCCGTCCGCATCAAGCAGTGCGACCTGCAAAGCAACTGTCAAAAGGATTGGGCTCGTTATGAACGAGCATACATAACCGGCGCCTTCACGCGAACTTGTTCGCGGCCGGATTCTCGAGCGTCCCCACGCGCGCGCGGCGCATGCGGGCGTCGTGACGTCGTTCATGATCGCATGAGGCGGCGGGTCGCGCACGCGGCGAGACCCGCCTGCCCTTCATGCGATGTCAGCTCAGCGGGCTGCGCCCGTCGTGACGTCCGCGGTCTTGACCTTGCGCGAGCTGAGCACCTTCACCTGGTGCGCTGAGGCAACCGTCGTGGGCGCCGCGACCTGCTGCTCGACATGACCGGCCCCGAGCACGCCAACCTGGACGGGGGAGACCGGAAATCCATTGGCCTCATAGGTCGGCAGCTCAGCGGCGAAAGCCGAAGTAGCGCCCGCGATCGTCAGGACGGCGGCGGCGATCGTCAAAGTCTTCTTGTTCATTGGTGGTGCTCCTGATGGAAGATTCGGAGCACATTTAAGCGCGTTTTGCTGCATTGCGACATGCGCTGTTGCATTGCAACAACGCATGTAGCGCATGGCGATATGTTTAACGCGTACAAAGCCTTGGCCGAATCATGCCGGCCGCGACATGGCACTTTTTATGGGCGGTGGTCAGCCACCGAGCACGTTGCCCCAGCCGTCGAAGAGGTAGGCCTTCCAGGCCACGGTTCCATCCTCGCGCGGCCGGCTGGACTGCCGGTAGTCATCGGCCTGATCGGCGGTCCAGGTGATGATCGTGTCGGACAGACGATCATGCAGGATGGCGGGCTCGGTGGGATCGAAGGCGTCCATGGGACGAAGCGAGGAATGCGTGCTCATGGGCCGATCAACGCACGGCGCTGCGCAAGGTTGCCGCGACGCGTCAGACAAGACACCTTGTCACAAGACATCTTTGTCAACAGCCCATCGCGAAAGCCTTGTTACCGCCTATTTCAGCGCGATCGCGAGCGATTGCAGTTTTGCGACGAGATTGGTGCCGAGCGGATAGATGATTTCGATGATCGCGAGTGCGATCCCGGCTGCGATCAAACTGTATTCCAAGTAAATGCGGATCACTCAATTTGACGACAAGCGAGGGCTTGCCGTTGCAGGCATTTTCCGCCGCAGTCGCGTACGGAACGCCACGGAACCCGCGTTGCAACTTCGCAACACGCCTTCGAAAAGCTTGTTTTCGCTGAATTACGCCATTGCGCCGCCACACCGTCTTCCGAACAATCGACGCGCTGCGTGCCTTTCCGTGCAAGTCTGTTCGCATCAAGACTGTTTGCATCACTGACTGTTCGAACAAGACGGGTTCGAACAGAACCGTTTGGAGGCAGGGATCATGAATGATCGGCGGTCTCTTCTGGTGGCGGTCTCATGCCCCTCGGCCGTTCTCGCCAGCTGGCTGGTGCTCTCCCTGTCTGCCTACGCGCCTGCCCTCATCGAGAGCAGCGGCGCCAATGCGGCTGCCGTCTCGCGCGCGAAGGATCTCGATCGCCTCGACCTCGCCGACGTCCCACGCGCTGCGACCATCGAGGACGGCGTCGCCTTGACCGCCGAGATCGCTGCTGCGGCGGCGAGCCTGCCAACCGTTGAAGCGGCAGCCGCGCCGGAGGTCCCAGCCGTCCAGCTCGCGTCGGCCGATCCCGCGCTGATATTGCCGGCAGAGCCGCCCGCGCCTCAGATTGCGCCTGAACCGGCACCTAGCGTCAGCGAGGCTGCTAGCGTCAGCGAGGCTCCGCCTGCGCCGACGCCAGAGCCCGTCAAACTCGCATCCGCCGATCCCACCGAGATCGTGGCCACGGACGCATTGTCCCCCGCGGCGATCGGGAGCGGACCCGCCCCGGCCGCAAGCAAACCTTCGCCCCCCGCGGACACCATCGCCGTGCTCGACGAATGCTTCGTCGTGGACACCTGCATCGACCGTTATCTCTGGACGCTCTATCAGCGCACGCCCAAGGAGGATTCGATCAAGGTCGAGGAACGCCGCCCCGTCACAGTCAAGCGCAAGGGCAAGACCGTGACTGTGATGCGCAGCTTCACCAAGCTGGTCGACGAGGATTTCGGCTGGAAGGATCCGAAAGCGGCCGACCACGCCGGCATGTCGATGATGGATTACGTCATCGGCGGCATGGACAAGAGCTTCAAGCGAAAACTGTTTCGCACGCTGCTCGCAGCCGAGGCCGCCGGCCTCTCGCCGGGCATCACCAGCGCGTTCCGCGACGACTATCGCCAGTCGATCGCAAGCGGCCTGAAGGCCGCCTCCGACCGCTCCTATCACGGCGGCAGCAGCCGCGGTGGCTACGGCCACGGCATGGCGGCGGACATCGTCAGTACCCAGGGCAGCAACCGCGCGCAGCGCTGGGTCTCGACCGAAATCCTGTGGAAGTGGGTCGACGCCAACGGCAAGGAGCTCGGTATCGGCCGGCCCTATCTCGGCCGCGATCCGCCGCATGTCGGCCCGATCGACGGCCAGGAATACATCTCGCGTCGGGGCACGGCGGACCGCAAGGAAGCTGCCAACGCGAAGCCCAGGAAGGTGCGCGCCGCGGCTCATGCAAAGCCGCCAAAAGCACAGGCCGCGCGCGCGCGCGAGCAGAAGGGCCCGGCAAAGCCGCAGAAGGCGGCGCAATCGGCCGGCAAGCGCGCGACCTGAAGCCGTTACGGCTCGCGGCCCGGCGGCGGTAGCGGCACGAGACGCATCTCGGCTGTGCCCGCCTTCTGCGTGCGCACCAGCACCGCGAAGGTGGTCTCCACCGCGCGCCGCACCGCCACCTCGGTCGCCTCGCCCTTGGCCAGATGCGCCGCGATCAGACCGGTGAGGAGGTCGCCGGTGCCAAAGGGACGGATCGGCAGAAGCGGCGTCGCAAAGCGCGACAACCAGCCGTCGGCGCAGAGGATCGTCTCCAACTGTCCTTCGGGCGTGTCCGCGAGCGTGCAGCCGGTGGCGACGACGTCGATGCGGCCCTGTCCCACGAGCGCCGCGCACGCCGCACGCAGGTCCTGCGCATCGGCAATCGTGAGGCCCGCAAGCAGCTCGAGCTCGAACCGGTTTGGCGTGGTCAGCTTCGCGGCCGGCAGCAGCCGATGCCGGAGCACGTCCAGGATTCCGTCGGCGACATAGACGCGGCCGTCGTCCCCGATTACGGGATCGCAGAGATAGACGAGCTTCGGATTGCGCATCAAAGCCCGCTCGACGAAGTCGGCAACGACGGCGGCATTGCCGGGCGAGCCGAGATAGCCGGTGACGAGCACGGCCGCCTCGTCGACGAGATCGCGCTCTTCAACACCCCTGAGGAGATCGGCGACCAGTTCGGTCTCCAACACCCGCCCGCGCAGGCTCGGATAGCGCGGATGGTTCGACAGCAGCGTCGTCGGCACCGCCGCGACATTCACACCCTCCGCCTGCACCGCATAGGCAGCCGCGCTGTTGCCGACATGGCCGTGGACCACCTGGCTTTGAATGGAGATGACGAGCATGAAGGAGGTCCGTAAGGTCAAACATCAGACGAAGCAAGGCTTGACGGGGTCTCGTACTTGAGCTCCGGTCGTAGCGCCTGCATCCTGCGCGCCAGCCGCCGGTGGCCAGTCTCCTCCGACCGCGCCAATCGATCCGCGACCGCGACATGGTCCGCATCGCTCTTGTGCTGATTGAGCTTGGCCTGCCCCTCGACTTGATCCACCACGAGATCGATGACGCGGATCGCGGCCAGCATGCTCTCACGCTTGCTTGGGTCCATTTGCGCGAGATCCCAAGGCTGCTTGGGCAACCGCGCCTCGGAGACGGCAAGCAGCGCATCGCCATGTCGGCGATTTTCGTCCAGCCCGCGCAGATGCGCTATGCCCGATAGGTGCACCGCCTCGTAGAGCCAGGTCGAGACGTTGTCGCGGGAGGCATACCAGTCGTTGGAGACGTAGGCATCGTCGCCGGCAACGATCAGCAGGAATCGCCTGATGCCGTCGGCGAGCGGCACGAGCGGATTTTTGGCGGTGAAATGGATCTGCACGATGGCGCGCCCGCCGCGCTCGCCTAGCACGAACGGCACGTGGGAGGCCCGCGGCCCGCGCTCGTCCGCCGCTACGATCACGCCGAAGCCGCGTCGCCCGGCAAATTCCAGCGCGCGCTGCTCCTCGATGCGGAACTGGGGACGGAGGACATGCATGGCGCGGCGCTCGATGATTGGATAAAGGACGAGGCGAGGCTAACCCGGCGAAATCCGAAGAACAATCGGCCCGCAAACGCCGATGTCAGCAATGCTCAGCGCCGCGCCAGCCTCGTAAGATAAGCGCAGAACATGTCGGCCATGGCATCGGCATAGGCTGCGATCTCCGTCTCGCTCTGCGTCTCTTCCGAAAAATTCTTGCCGACCGCGCTGAGCGTCGTCGTGATCAGCTCGCCGGCGAGGCTGCGCGTCGCATCCGAGGCCTTGGGCAGCGCCTCCCGCATGAAGGAAGCGACGATGCCCTCGCCGGCTGCCCGTGCCTCGTTCGCCTCGGGCGCGTCGCGATAGAGCGGCGCGGCATCACTAAGCGCGATGCGGATCGCAGCCTCCTCGCACTCCGAGCGAATGAAGGCATGGACCAGCGCGCGCAGCCGTGCCGGCGGCGGCTTCGCCCGGTCCGCGAGGATGTCGCGCAGGAGCTCGCTGGTGCGCCGCCACTCGTCGCTCTGGAGGCGGAACAGGATCGCCGCCTTGTTCGGAAAATATTGATAGAGCGATCCAACGCTCACCCCGGCCCGCTCCGCCACCCGCGCCGTCGTGAAACGCTGCGCGCCCTCCTTCGCCAGGACCTGAACAGCGGCATCCAGGATGGCCGCCACCAGCCCGGTGGAGCGGGCCTGTTGCGGCTGTTTTCGCGAGGAAATTGAACGGCTTCGACGGTCGGCCATGGCGCCTGCGAGCAATGCGAATAGGAAATGCGACGAATTAGTCGTATTTCAATCTCCGCGCAAGCACGCGCTTCGCCGCGAACTCTGGAGACACCAAATGACCACCCCAACCATCACATTGCTTGCGCCGCTGCTGGATCGACTGTTCAACGAGGCCGAAGCAGCAAGCGGCGCAACGCTGGCCGCCGTCGCCGATTTGTCCGATGCCGACCGGGCGCGGATGTTGCGGAGCAAGACCGCCTACCGCGATCTCTATGGACGCCTGAAGAACGCCCCGCTCGCGGTCTCGCGCGAGACCGGTACGTTGCTCTACATGCTGGCGCGCAGCTCCCGCGCCAGGACCATCGTCGAGTTCGGCACCTCGTTCGGCATCTCGACCCTGCACCTTGCCGCAGCTCTGCGCGACAATGGCGGCGGCCGCCTCATCACCAGCGAGTTCGAGTCGTCCAAGGCGGCACGGGCGCGGGACAACCTCTCGGCCGGCGGCGTGATCGATCTCGTCGAAATCCGCGAGGGCGATGCGCTGAAGACGCTCAGTGCCGATCTGCCTGATACGATCGACCTCGTGCTGCTCGACGGTGCCAAGGCGCTCTACTCCGACATCCTGGATCTGCTCGAAGGCCATCTCGGGCCGGGCGCGATCATCGTCGCCGACAACGCCGACGACAGCCCCGACTATCTGGCGCGCGTACGTGCGCCCGGAAGCGGCTATATGTCGACGGCCTTTGCCGAAGACGTCGAGCTCTCGGTGCGGATCAACTAAAGCCGCGTCCAATCGCCAACCGCAGGCCGCCGTACGATGCATCGCGCGGCGGCTTCGTGTTGTCAGCGGCCTGCCTTGAAAACTCCGGTCCTGGCGCGTGACGCGCCTGTCGCAGCCCCGTCACTCACACGTGATACCTGCTCTTGGCAAAAGCCATGTTCCGCGTGCTGAACATACCTATCGCGCGGTATCTTTCCGCTTTACGTTCGAGCTCTCATGACATCCGCCTTCAATGCCTACGCCGCGCTTGCCCTCGCCATCGTCTTCGAGGTCACCGCCTCCGCCTTCCTGCAGCAGTCGGCGCAGTTCACCCGGCCGTGGCCGACGCTGGCGATGGTGCTGTTCTACGTCGCCTCGTTCTATGCGCTGTCGGTCGCGATCCGCGTCATTCCCCTCAGCATCGCCTATGCGATCTGGGGCGGGGTCGGCATCATTCTGACCGCCACGGTCTCCTTCGTGCTGTTCCGTCAGATGCTGGACGCCGCCGGCTTCGTCGGCATTACGCTGATCGTGTCAGGGGTCGTGATCATCAACCTGTTCTCGGAGACCATGGTGCATTGATGCCGGAAAGCCGCTACACCCGCGCCAAGCAGCCCGAGCAGGTGCGGCGCGCCCTGCTCGACCACGCTGCTGCCATTGCCATGGACCATGGCGTCTCCGGCGTCACGGTGCAGGCGGTCGCTGCGGCGGCCGGCGTCACCAAGGGCGGTCTGTTTCATCATTTCGGCAGCAAGCAGGCGCTGATCGAGGGCCTGTTCGCCGATCTCCTCGCCCGCGTCGATGCCGAGATCGACAGCGCCATCGAGTCGGATCCCAAGCCGCGCGGCAGCTTCACGCGGGCCTATGTGAATGCGGTGTTCACCGGCAAGGCCTTCGGCTTCGCAACGCCCTGGGCGGCGCTGAGCATGGTCGTCGTCACCGATCCGTCGCTGCGCCGACTCTGGAACGACTGGATCAAGGCCCGGCTGAAGCGCCATCGCGCCACCGATAGCGCGCCCGATCTTCACGTCATCCGCCTCGCCGCCGACGGCGCCTGGCTGTCCTATGTCACGACGGGACAGACACGCATGAGCGCCGACCTGCGCGCCGTGCACGACCGCCTGATCGCTCAGACCTATCGACGCGCTTAGCCGGGATTCGGGACGACAGTTATTGGCTCTGCACCGCTTTGGGCGGACGTGGCGATGATCGCGGCGGTTTTGCGCCAGGCTTGGCCGCAGCACGCGGCGGCGGCTCATCGACCGACTCCAGATAGGCGGCAAGCGCCTTTGCGGAATCAGAACTGGTCGCGTAGTGGTCCTTCAGGAACCAGGTCAGCGTGAGACTGAAGCGTCCCTTGGCAAGGCCCCGCGGAGTGCGGTGACAGGTCGCGCAACCGTCGGCAAAGAGCTTTGCGGGCGACTTGCCGGCATCGAGATTCTGCGCGGCCGCAACCGTCGCCGTCAGGACGGCGGCGGCAAGAGTCGTGAAGGGCGCGATCAAGCCGCGCCCCGGTCGAAACAGCGAAATCAATGTTGTCCCCTAGCCCGTCTTGCGGTTACGCCGCCAATAGCTGATCGAATTCGGGCGGCGCGTAGGCCTTGCCATCCTGATCGGTGATGACGACCTGCCATCCCTCACTGGCCCATACCCTCGCCTTGGCCACGATGAGCAGCCGGCTCTCGCGGGCGAAACTGTACTTCTCGTTGTCGCGTTCTGCGACCATTTTGTAGGCCAATGCAAATCCCCTGGCGTTGCCCTGCACCCGCTCCTCTCGTGGCAGCGGGCTTTGGCGGCAATTCGCCAGGAGCGTGGCAATTTGGTGCCATCCGCAGGCAGCACTGTGCCGGGCACGCTCGCAGCCGGGTAACCGGATGAGCGCGCGCCGCGTCCGGGACGCGATCCTGCTTGTCGCGGGCTGCTTGCCGCCAGGCGCGGAGCGCCGCAGGCGCGTCGTCATATCATGCTGAATCGGCCGCCGGCCCCGTCACGACTGTCACGGGGACCGATCGCGCCTGTCCGAGCCCCGCTAGTGGACGCGGATCACGTGCGGCCGGCCGAGATTGATCAGCCCCTGCACCGCCGAGAGGCGATCATCGAGGGCTGCGATGGTGAGTTGCAGATTGTTGCGGCGCTCGTCGAGCATGCCCATCTCGGCGCCGGTGAGCTTTGCGCTCGCCCGTTCCTTGTGGATCGCTTCGAGCGATTTGCGCAATCCGGCAATCAGGCCGGACAGCTGCTTGGCCTCCTTGGTCATCGACCGCTTCGCGACATTTTGGCGGCGCGTCTCCGCCTGGCTCTGTCTCATCGTCATCCTCCCGTGCCCCGCTGCCCCGAGTGGATGCTTACAGCTTTCGGTAGAGATATTACGATCGATGAAATCTGCCGGCGAAGAACTGACTTAAATTGTAAGGGCCTTGCGATGGCCAAAGAAAAAGCCCGGCGCTGCGGCCGGGCTTTTTTGGCAACCCTAGTGCTTTTGATGGCCGCCGCCGGGACCGCCGGCCGGCGCATTGCCGCCGCGCGGCGCCGCATTGATGTGCGGAGCGCCGCCGCCGCCCGGGTGCGACATTGCGGGCGCAGCCGCGCGCGGCGCCGGCATCTGCGCACGGGCATTCGTCGGCGAACCGTGGCTGACGTTCGGCTTCGCGACATGCGGCGTCGCGGGCCGGGCTGCAGGCGCGGCCGCGCGCGGCGCTTCATGAGCGCGCGTCATCGGCTGCGCGCGCACGGCGGCACGGCTCGCACCACGGTCGTGCATCATGCGCGCCTGCGCCTCGCGCGCACTGCGGCTCTGCACGGCGGCTCGCTCATGCGCGATGCGCTCACTCCGCGCGGCGCGGGTCCGGTCGATCGTAACCGCGGCGTTGCGCTTGGCGATGGCGGCGTTGGGCCGCGCGACCGCGGTCTCCCGTCCGGTGATCGCGACATTGCCCCTGGCGCGCACACCGCTGCGCTCGAGTGCGACCGCCGCGTCACGCGTCGCCGCGCGACCGATGCTGGCCGCACGTGGATCAAGCGTCATCCGCGTCGCGAAGCGCTGATGCGAAGTCCAGTAACTATTCCAATAGGCGTGGCGACGGTACCAGGGACGTCCCGCATAGTAGCTCGACCAGTACGAGGTCAGCACGAACGGGACGACGGGCACGTCGATCTCGTCGACATAGTCAGGGAGATAGACGTAGTGGTTGCGATAGAGATATTCGAGATATTGCGACGACACCCAGCCGCGATCGTCGGAGAAGCTCACGTCGCACCAGGCATTGCCGCGCAGGCAACCATGGATGTTGACGCGAGCGCCGCCGGGGATGCGGTCGACCAGGGGAAAGCCCGTGCCCGGCCCGGCGCGCAGACCGGTCGAGACGGTGACGATGCCCGGCGCGGCCAGCGCGGCCGTCGGGACGAGCAGCAATGCGGCAAGTAAAACGCTTTTGAGTCTCATGGCGTGTTCCTCCTCTGCCAGTCGGAACGCGCAAGCAGAACGGGCGTTCCGCGTATGGTGGTCGCATCCGTCGAAAGATCGAGATGCACACCGCGCGCGGTTCAATATTCATTCGCCGTTCATCGGCACAGCGCCCGGTCGCGCTGCCAGGCCGTCAATTTGCTGGCAACATGACGGCGTCAAAGTACGACGCAAGCGCAGCAAAGCCGTCGAGCGGCAGCACGTTCGCGACATACTGGTCCGGCCGCACCACGACCATGCAACCCGCCTTCCGGTCGATGCCGCGCATAGCGAAGACGTCGTGCCCGCTCTTGAGGTCGGGACAAAACATCTTCTCGTAATCGATCAAGCCGTAGCGGCCTTTGCGCGGCAGCAGCTGCGACGGCATCGCCTCGACGGCAAGCTCGCGATGATCCTGCTGGAAGACCGCGCGCAGGTCGATCACGCTGTCGATATCGGCGCCCGTGGGCGTGTATCGCCTGATCGGCGACTCCCTGGCATCGGTGAGGAAATTGCACAGCGCGCGAATGGCTGAGCCGACGGCGGCGGGATCTTCCGCCGGCGAAAACGCGTAGATGCGGAAGCGGCCGTCGGCCTGCGCCGCATGGCCGAGATGCACCGGCTTGGCGTCCGCCAGCCGAATCACCGGCGCGGAGTGGAAGCGCTTGCCGATGACGAGACCTTGCGCAAGATGCTGATGCGCGGCCGTGGCGGTGAGAAGCGACGGACGGTAATGCGTCGCGGTCCCTGCCGTGTAACGGCCGTGCCGGACGAAATAGTCCTGCGTCTTCGCCGCATCGGCACCGCCGGCCTTCGCGGCGGAGGCGAGTATCCCGGCCCATTCACGATCGAAGTCGATCAGCTCCTTGGCAACCGCCTGGCGTTCGGCCGAATAGGAATGCAGCAGGCTTGGGGCGCACTGCCTGCGCAGGACGGCGGCGAGCTTCCAGCCGAGATTGAAGGCATCCTGCATCGAGACGTTCATGCCCTGCCCCGCCTTCGGGCTGTGGGTATGGCAGGCATCGCCGGCGATGAAGATGCGTGGCGGGCGGGCGGCGACGTCGACCTCCGGCACGTCGTCGAACTTGTCGGTGAGGCGCTGACCGATCTCGTAGACCGACCACCAGGCGATCTCCTTCACCTCGAGCGTATGCGGCTTCAAAATCCGCTGCGCCTTGGCGATCACGTCATCGGCGGTGATGTTGCGATTGGCGACGCGCTCGCCGATCTCGAGCTTGGCGAGCTCGACATAGAGGCGGACCATGTAACCGCCCTCGCGCGGAATGATGAGCAGGCTGCCGTCCTTCGCCGATTGGATCAACGACTTGAAGCGGATGTCCTGGAAGTCTGTCACCGCCAGCACGTCCATCACGCCCCAGGCGTGATTGGCGGAATCACCGTGCAGCTCGCGTCCGATCGCCTTCCGCACCGTGCTGCGCGCGCCGTCGCAGCCAACGACATAGCGCGCCTTGATTGTTTCGACCTTGCCCTCGCTTCCGGCATCGACGCGCTCGAGGCGCACCGTCACGGCATGATCGGCGGTACCAGCGGCCGGATCGACATCGAGATCGAGCACGCGCCGGCTGTAATACGGCTCGAGCTTGGCCGGCGATTTCCGCATCACGTCGAGAAAGCCGTCATGGATGCGGGCCTGGTTGAGGATGACATGCGGGAATTCAGACAGCCCGTCCTCGACGTCCTGCACCCGGCCGCTGCGGACGATGGTCTCGGGATGCCGCTCGTCCGGCTTCCAGAACGTCGTCTCGTTGACCCAATAGGCCTCCTTCAGCACACGCTCGCTGAAGCCAAAGGCATGAAACATCTCCATGGTGCGGCAGGCGATGCCGTCGGCCTGACCGACCAGCAGACGCCCCGGCTTCTGCTCGACGATGCAGGTCTTGATATCAGGGAATTGCGCGAGCTGGGCGGCCAGCGTCAGGCCGGCGGGCCCGCAGCCGACGATGAGGACATCGACCTCTTCGGGAACGGCGCCCGCTGCACCCGAGGCCTGAACACGCTCGGCGGGATCCGCAATCTCGGGATCGCCCGGCTGAAATCCATTCAGATGGAATTGCATGAGCACCTCTCCCGCCAAATTTCTGTTTGGATATTGCTCAGTATGCTGACTATCAGTATACTTGTCAATGGTCCGCATCGTCCCTGCCAAACGGAGACCTCGGTGAAAGACAACAACGACATGCCCGGGCATCTGGCGCGCCGGTTCCAGCAGATCGCGGTCGCGGTATTTCTGGCTGAAGTCGGAGATGCCGGCTTCGATCTTACGCCGGTACAATATGCCGCGCTGGCGACCATCAAGGCCAATCCGGGGCTCGACCAGGTGACGCTCGCAGGATTGATCGCCTACGACCGCACCACCATCACCGGCGTGATCGATCGACTGGTGCAGAAGCGCCTTATCGAGCGCCGCGCCTCCAGCCGCGACCGCCGCGCGCGGGAGCTCGAGATCACCGATGAAGGCCGGCGCACGCTGCGCAAGATCACGCCCGCCGTCGAATCTGCGCAGCGCGTCATGCTGCGCGGCCTCAGCGCGAAGGAAGGCGAGGAATTGATGCGGCTGTTGCGCAAGGCGATTGCCGCCGGCAACGAGCTCAGCCGCGCGCCGCTGCGCGGTGTGCAGTCATAAGCCGGTCGTTTTGTACGCAATTGTCGCAGCGCCGCGAAACCTGGAACTAACGTTCGGCTGTTACGGTCGGCCCGTTCGGCGCTAACGCGCGATTAACTTTGCGGGTCGGGAGTTTCGGATGTTCAGGTGCATTGTTGCGGCCGCGGCGATCGCGCTCGCGAGCGGTCATGCGCTCGCAAACGGCCATGGCGGCGGCGACTCCCCGCCCCCGCCGAAACCCGAGGCAACGACCGCACCGGCGAAGGTGGTCCTGACCAAGCAGGGTCCCAAGCTCGTCGACCTCAAGGGCATGACGCTCTACTATTATGAGCGCGACACCACCGGCAAGACGTCGAACTGCAACGGCAAGTGCACCGAGAGCTGGGTTCCGCTAGCCGCGACGACCGACGCCAAAGCCGTCGGCGATTTCACCGTGATCAACCGCAACGACGGTAGCAAGATGTGGGCGTACCGCTATCGCCCGCTCTACACCTCGCCCGCCGACAAGGCGCCGGGCGATGCCAACGGCAATGCCATGACGCTGCAATGGCGGATCGCCAGGCCGGGCGATTAGGGCGAGAGCCGCGCGCGACGATTGGCGCCCGACGTGCCGACGATCTTTGCACCGTTGTAGGCCTACTCGCGCGCCAAGTTCGACGGCACCGGCTTGAACGTCGGAATATTCGCGCTTGCCTCGAGCGGCCTGACCTTCGTATGCACCAGCACCGGCCTGGTCGTGAACCAGGCCGCTGCCACGGCCGCGATCACTATTCCCGCGCCAAGCGCCGTAAATGCTTTCATGTTTTCGTCTTGGCGATCAGTTGCCGAGAATGACACCATGCTGGTGTCGCGACGGATGATCGGCGCCGACCAGCGCATTGGGATCGGTTGCGATCACGGCTTCCGGCAACGGCATCGGTTCGAGGCCGGCGAAGCGGCGATAGAGCGCACCCATCACGGCTCCGCAAAACGCTGCCGGTACCGTGAGCATCGCAAAGAGCGGCATCGCAAACGCGAGCAGCAGCGGGCAGGCGAAAGCCGCGACGCCTCCAATCGCCGCGTATTCCCATCCGCTGCGACGGCTCATTGCTCGCGCGACGTGGTGCACGCAGAGAATGAAGATGCTCGAAGGAATGACGGAGATCACAATCATGATCATGAAAGTTTGCGCCGGGATTACGGCTGCGAAGATATGAGCGGTGCTCTTGTCAGCGAAACCATTCATCAGGAGCGGCACCAGCGTGTAAGGCAGAAGCGTTGCGAGCACTGTCGGCATCAGAGCCGCGATCGCGATGCCGGCGACCGACGTGCGGACCCGGACCGGTCCGTCGAATACAATCGGCGGCGGCGCTGCCGGTGCGGCCGCGGCGGAGCCCGCGCCGGCAGCTCGTGCTACCGGGCTCAGGCCGGCGAACTGGCCATAGAGGAATCCGCCGATTACCCCTGCGATCGTCGGCAACAGACCGATTGTCACCACCGTACCGTCGCCGGGAGCGGCCAGCTGGATGTGGTTGCGGATCGCAATGCCATAGCTTACCGCGGCCACGACGCCGCCCATCAACGCATAAGCGAGCCGGCTCGATATCGTCCACTGTCGCAGCAGGATATGCCCGGCGAACAGGAAGGTTGCATCGATGGCCATGCGGCCCGCATAGAACACCAGGATCTGATCCGGCGCAGGCACGCCTGCGGGATCGGTCACCTGCCCGCCCGCGATGGCGAAGGCCATCAGTACGGCTTCGACGATAGCCAGCGGAATCAGCGCGGCGAACAGCGCGCGCGGCGAATTCTTCACGAGATACATGCGAGCAACCCCTTGCTCGCTGCACGCTAGAGGCGAGGCGTTACGGACCGCGCAAGACAATGGATAAAATTGTCCGCAAGCGGATGGCGACGACTTCACGCCGTGCTCGCCCTCGCGCGTTTATCCGCGCCAGAATGCGCCGGTCACGGCCTGCGCGTTTTGCCCAGGCGGCAGCACCACCACGGTCGAGCCCAGCTTCACCCGGTCATAGAGATCGATGACGTCCTCATTGCGCATCCGGATGCAGCCCGACGAGATCGCCTGCCCGATATATTCGGGCTGGTTGGTGCCGTGGATGCGGTAAAGCGTGTCCTTGTTGCCGGCATAGAGATAAATTCCCCGCGCGCCCAGCGGGTTGGCGGGACCGCCGGGAACGCGCGCCGGATACGGCCCGAGCCGCGCCTGGATATCCGCTGTCGGAATCCAGTCCGGCCATTCCGCCAAGCGGCCGACCCGCGCGACGCCTGAGAACGCCATGGCTTCCTCGCCGACCGCGACGCCGTAGCGGATCGCTTTGCCCTCGGGCAGCACGAAATACAGGTAGCGCGCGTCGGTATCGACCAGGATGGTCCCTGGCTGCTCCTTGCGCTGGTAATCGACGATGTGGCGTAGATACTGCTCAGGTACGTTGGCCTTTGCGTAAGGCGTGTGCGCGAGCAACTGCCGGTCGCGAGCCGTCATGCTCGCATCCGTCGATGGCGAAAGCGTCGTCTGCATGCAGCCGCCGAGCGGCAACAAGGCGACGACGAACAAACAGAGAAGAGATCTTGGCACCACCGGCCCCCCGATAGCGCCCCCAGCCCCGCCAGATGCTGCCCAAATCGTGCTGAAAACAAGGCAAACCGGAACACGTGCGCGTGTTCGACAAAACGGGTTCCATCACCACAAACGGCAGAGGAGCGTCGCATCATCTCCATCTCCTTGCCTTGCTTTGGTCAAACGCGGCTGGACTCGTGCGTCCCTGGGATTTGGGATGGGCCCACCTCAACAGATCGGCTCCGCGCCAATGCGGAGGACCAAAACTTAAACATCTGGGCTTCAAAAGGAGCTGCGATGCTCGCGACGCTCAATAGCAAGCAAATCGTCGATGAGATCGTGAAGGACACGGTCAAGGACAACGACCCGCACGACGCGGTTCAGATTTCTCCCGAGATCGTGCTGGTCTCGCGCCCGGGGAGCGCGGCGCCAGCGCTGGCGCCGGAGATCGCACCCCGTCCGGAGCCGAGGTTCGCTCCGAATCCCGCGCGTGCGCCGGAGCCCACGATCAACGTCGTCTACGGCAAGCCCGCTGCGGCACCTTCGGTCGACACGGCGGTCCGTGTGACGGCCAGCGATGGTCCCGGCCATCGCAAGCGATCCGCGGTTGGCAAGTGGCTGCGCGGTGCGTTCGTCACGTTCCTGTTCGCGGGCGGCAGCGCGGCTGCCGCGATTGCCTGGGAGAAGCACGGCGACACGGCAAAGCAAATGCTCGCCGAATGGACGCCGGTATTGACGTCGCTGATGCCTTCGACGTCGCTGATGTCTTCGACCTCGGAGACGACGCCCGTCGCGGCAGCGGAAGCCGCCCCGCCCGCAGCACCAGCGGCAACGGAACCAACGGCCGATCAACCCGCGACGCCGCCTCCGACCCAGCTTGCCGCCGCGCCCGCAACGGCGCAGCCGGACACCGCGCAAACGGTGCAATCGATGACGAACGATCTCGCCGCGATGGCGCAGCAGATCGAGCAGCTCAAGGCCAACATCGCCGAGTTGAAGGCCGGACAGGAGCAGATGGCGCGCGAGATGGCGAAGCCGCCTGCGCCGAGGCCAGTGGCTGTCGAGACCAAGCCGGTCGATCCGCGCCCACGCGCCTCTGCGCTCCCGCCGCGGCCTGCGCCGCCGGTTCGCAAGCCCAAGCCGGCCGTCACGCAGACTTACATGCCGGCCTATACCCCAGCGCCGCTTGCACCTCCGCCGCCATCGCAGGCTGTCGCGGCCCCGCCGCCGGCTGCGACGACGCAAGCCGTAGCCGATGACGATGGGCCTGTCGTGCGTCCGCCGATGCCGCTGCGCTAGCGCAGCGCCAGGCGACACCACAGCGTCGCAGCGCTACGCTGTCCGAGTCGATGTGATGCGTTGAGTCCGGGCGATTACGGGAAGCGATGCTTCGATCGTCTTCCGCTCAAGAGAAAAGGCCGTCGGGATTTATGCCGGCGACCTTCTCTTGCAACTGCCGGTTCCCGGAGCCCGGTTCTGTTGCGATTCCATGCTTCATGATCGCGCCGTATATTTAATAAAATCTTAATGAGCCCACATGCTGCACATCATTTCTGCGCCATAAGCACAGAGATTGCGCGGCCGGATCATTCGATAAATATCGACTCGTGATACCATCCCGGATGTGTCGAGATTTCCATTGAAGACTTGTTTTTCAAACTTGGATCATCACACCGGGGAAGTCGGATGCCTTACTACTCCTTCGATCTTGTGGTTGGTGAAGAGTTCAGGAACCAGGGCGGAATCATCCTCGAAGACATCGAGGTCGCCTCCGATCGCGCCGATCAATTGGCATGCGAGCTGTCGCAGGTGAAGCCGGAGCTTCAGCAGAAGGGTTGCTCGGTTCGCGTCACCGATCGCGATCACAACGAGGTCTATCGCACGCCGCTCGATCCCGTGCCGGCCTGGCAGCGCTAGGCTAATCTAGCACCGGCGGTTCGAACCAGTTCGTCAGCGACAGCCCGCCGTCGACAACGAAGGCTGCGCCGGTGACGTAAGCGGAGAGCTTGTTCGACAAGACGGTGAGCGCCATCGGCGCGAGATCATCGGCCTCGCCGAGACGCCCGAGCGGAATGTGCTGCGCCAGCGAGGGATCCGCGACGAACCCGCCGGCTGCGATCGCGCCGGGCACCAGCGCGTTGACCCGGATGTCGTGCTGGCCGAACGTCTTGGCGAGCTCCTTCACCAGCATTGCCATTGCCGCCTTCGCTGTCGAATAGTGCGGCAAATTGCGCGGCGTGCCGGCATGCAGCGAGGTGAGAAACAGGAACGAGCCCGGCCGCTTCGCCGCAATCAGCCGTTTCGCGATCTCGCGCGCCAGATGAAAGCCGGCATCGAGATTGACGGCATGCATCTCCTGCCAGGTCCTGCGATCGACCGCGAGCGCATGGTCCGCCTCTCGCCGCGGCGGAGACGCGCTGTGGACGAAATGCGTGACCTCCCCGAGCGCCCCCTGTGCGGCGGCCAGCAGCTCATCGCATGCCTCGAGCCTGGCGAGATCGCCGATCCAGGACACCGCCAATTCGGGTCTCTTGCTCGCGCCGATGGCGGCCTCTACCCGCTCGGAGCTGATATCGGCGAAGACGGTCCGCACGCCCTCGCCGACCAGGGCCTGCGCGATCGCCCGGCCGATGCCGTTGCCCGCGCCGGTGACGAGTGCGGTGTCGCGTGCGGGATCGAATGGCGTGCTGAACAGGCTCATGTCGCGCTCCTGGGCCGGGAGCGCCAGATTAGCGCACCGCACGGAGGGACGACAATTGCGCTCCGCTCCCATTGCAGAGCGGCGCGCCGGACGCTAGCCTCTCAAAAAACGGAGGAGATACCAAGGATGCGCACCGGTTTTCTGATGACGGGCCTCTTGCTGCTGGCTGCACCGGCCCAGGCGGCCGACGCACCGCCGCGCTCGACCTATGTGACGATGGTATTGCAGGCCTTCGCCGCCAAGGTCGAATGTCCGGGCACGGATCTCGTCTATCAGGACCTCGTGCAGAAGGCGCAGCAGATGCACCTGCCCGACGGCACCACCGAGAAAGTGCGTAAGGCGATCGCCTGGATGCACACCGGCGGCAAGATGGGCGAGAAGCAGGACGATGATTTGATGGCGGAGGTCGCAGTCGCGACCCAGGCGACCGACATGGACCAGCGCCGCCTCGGCATGCCCGGCTGGTGCGAGGCCCAGAAGACCAACCTCGCCGGATTGATCCGCAGCAAGGGCGGCTAGCAGGCGACCGTTGCAGCGTTAAGCACGCTGCGACGAACCGTTGCTTCGGCTAACAATCGTCACAATCCTCCACACCATGCCTCTTCGAATTCGAACCGGAGAGCCCTCATGCGGAGTATCCATTTCGTTTTCGCCGGCGCGATTGCGGCCGCCACGGTGCTGACCGCGCCCGTGCTGGCGAAAAATTCCGATGCTCAGAAAGGCGAGGAAAAATCCACCTCGTCGCCCTGTAGCGCCTATCAGCAGGCGCCTGACGGATCGTGGGAACCCCTTCCCTGCAAGGAGACCGGCGAGCGCGCGCAGCCCCAGACACAGCATCGCACTCCGCAGCAAGGCGTTGACCGCGAGGAGCGTTGAGCGCGCCCTGGCTTACAACTGTCAGCTCTGGTGCGGACCGCGCATGATCTTCATGGCGTCGACAATGTGACGCCATTCCTTGGCCTCCTCGGCCTCGCCGCGGCCCTCGCAGGCCTGCGCCTGCTCGGCGGCCTTCGCAATCGCAGCGAATCCGTGCTGTTCCAGCATCTGCCGCGCGACGGTGTGGACCTGGACCTCGGACATCATGGGCGCTCTCCCGGTGGATGGAAACCGCGGTGCATCGCTCCCGCGAGTCTCTCACAACGATTGAGCCCGGGGCTCGTTCCGTGCCGCCACCTGAGCGCACGACAAAGGCGGCCCGCCATGCCCGGCGGACCGCCTTCTCACCCACCCCAATTTGGACGCGTCGGCCGTGTCCCCTACGCGACCGCCACGCGCTTGCGCTCGATATCGTTGGGCACCTCGATATCGACCTCCAGAGTCGATACCTCGTCGCCGCGCTCGAGCCGGACGATGACCTTGGTCGGGTCCAGCGTGACGTGCTTGGACACGACGGCGAGAATTTCCTCACGCAGCACACCGAGCAGATCGGGCTGGCCACGCATTCCGCGTTCATGGGCAAGCAGGATCTGCAACCGTTCGCGAGCGACGGGTGCAGTGGCTTTCTTGCCGCGGAGAAGTCGAAGCAGACCCATGCTCATGCAGCCCTCCGTCGCAGCAGGCGGTCCATCAGACCTCTGCGCTCGGCGGGAACGTGCATCGTCACGTTCTCGCCGCAGAGGCGCTTGGCCGCGTCCATATAGGCTCGCGCTGGCGCTCCATCCGCGTTCGACAGCGTCACCGGCGTGCCGACGTTGGAGGCCTTCAACACGTCCTGGCTCTCGGGAATGATGCCGAGCAAGGGCGTGGCAAGGATTTCGAGGATGTCGTCAATGGTCAGCATCTCGCCGCGCGCGGCGCGGGAGGGATCGTAGCGGGTGATGAGAATGTGCTTCTCGACCCGCTCGCCCTTTTCGGCCCGCACCGTCTTGGAATCGAGCATGCCGATGATGCGATCGCTATCGCGCACCGAGGAGACTTCCGGATTGGTCACGATCACGGCCTCGTCCGCGAAGCGCATCGCCATGGAGGCGCCGCGCTCGATGCCGGCCGGGCTGTCGCAGATCACCCAGTCGAACCGGCTGCGCAGGTCGGCGATGACCTTGCCTACGCCCTCTTCCGTCAGCGCGTCCTTGTCGCGGGTTTGGGAAGCCGGCAGCAACCAGAGATTCTCCAGCCGCTTGTCCTTGATCAGCGCCTGCGGCAGCTTTGCCACGCCCTGCACCACGTTGATGAGGTCGAACACGACGCGGCGCTCGGCGCCCATGACGAGGTCGAGATTGCGCAGGCCGACGTCGAAATCGACCACCACGACCTTGTCGCCGCGCTGCGCGAGCGCAGCCCCCAGCGCGGCGGTCGTCGTGGTCTTGCCGACCCCGCCCTTGCCTGATGTCACGACCAGTACCTTACTCATCTGAAATGTCTCCTTTGCTGGTCAGTTCAGTGCTGTAATTCGCATGGTATTCCCCTGCAGCCAGGCCTGCGCCGGCTTGCCGCGCAAGGCGGCGTCGATGTCGTCGGCAGTCTGATAAAATCCATCGATTGCAAGCAGTTCGGCCTCGATCTTCTGACAATAGATGCGCGCGCTGGTGTGACCGTTCACGCCTGCCATGGCGCGGCCGCGCAGCGCGCCGTAGACGTGGATGGAGCCCCCGGCGACCACCTCGGCACCGGAGCCGACCGAGCCGAGAATGGTGACGTCGCCTTCGGGGAAGATCACGGTCTGGCCCGAGCGCACCGGGTTTTCGAGCAGCAGCGAGGTCGGCTTGGCTTGGACTTTATCAGCCTTCTTGGGCGCGCTCGGCTCGACCACGCAGCTGCGTCCGCCCGAGAGCAGCGGCGGCATGGATGGCGTCAGCCGGCCGCCCTCCACGCCCTCAATGCCGAGCACGCGGATGTTGCGGTCCTGCAGGCTGGTCAGCAGATGGGTGATGCCGGCTTGGCTCAGGTCGACCGAGGACAGGTCGATCACCACGGGCCGGCCGGCAAAGAAGCCTGGCGAGCGCGCAATCGTGGCATCGATCTCCTGGAGCCAGTCCTGGATCGGAACCGTCGGCACGAACACGAAGGCCACGTAGGAGCGCCCGCGCAGGCGCACCATTTGGCGTTGGACTTTTGCTGCAGCCTCCATAGCGGCCGACTCGTTCCCCGTTATTGAATGGTTAACGATGCGGCGAATGTGGTTAACGGCGAGTTAATTTCTCTGTCGGGTCATGTGAGACAGCTGGAGTTGGGCTGGCCAGAGGACGTTGGTCGGGAGCTCTCGCCCAGCATAAAGCTGTCATCGCCCGGCTTGACCGGGCGATCCAGTATTCCGAGACGGCTGTAGATCAAACGAAGGCCGCGGCGTACTGGATGCCCCGGTCAAGCCGGGGCATGACAGTCGCATGTGGGGCAAGCCCCCTACTTCTTCACCTTGCTCGCATCCATCTTGATGCTCGGATCCAGCATCTTGGTCGTGAACGCCGTCGTCACGTCGAACGGCTTCTCCATGCCGAGATAGGTCTTGACCAGCTCATAGTCTTTCTTCATCCGCTCGCCGTCGATCCAGCCGAGCGCCTTCGTCGTCGTGAACTCGTCGGTCATCAGGGACTTGATGCGTTCCCACTGGCGCTCCTGGTTCTCCTTGTCGAGACCGGAGACCTGATCGAGCAGCGCTTTCAGACAGGGCGTGACGTCGGCGACGCAGGCCGCAAAGGCCTTCTGCGTGACGCGCACGAATGCCTCGACCACCTTCGGATTCTTCTGAAGATAGGTGCCGTTGACGATCAGCGAATTGCCGTAAGGATTGAGCCCGATGTCCTTCCAGTTGACGTAGCCGAGATCGGGCCCGAACTCGATCACCTTCAGATCATGCTCGTTGTAGAAGTCGCTGATGATGTCGACGGTGTGGCTCTTCAGCGCTGCGATCTTCGCGGTCGGCCCGACATTGACGAAGCCGACGGAGTCCGGCGCAAGGCCTGCGGCCTTGGCGAAGGCCGGCCACATCACGCGCGAGGCGTCGCCCGGCGGATTGCCGATCTTGTGCCCGGCGAAATCCTTCACCCCGTTCACGCCGTAGCTTTTCAGCCAGTAGAAGGTCTGGCCGGTATTGGCATAGACGCTCATCACTGCAACGGCGTCGGCGCCCTTGCTCTTGGCCACTAGCATGGTGGCGAGATCGGCGACGCCGAACGGCGAACCGCCGGAGCCGACCTTGGCGGCGGAGACACCGGAGCCCTTGCCGGTCTCGATCGTCAGATCGATCCCGGCCTTCTCGTACCAGCCTTGCGCCTTGGCGTAATAATAGGGCGAGTGATCGGCCGTCGGCGTCCAGTTCAGGATCAGATTGACCGCCTCGCCCGCGCTCGCGGACACCGCCGACACACCAAGCATCAGGGCCAACACCAGGGCAGAGCCCGCCGCCTGCAAATGCTTCATCGCACCTCTCCTCATCGCCGCGACCCCGGCTTGTCGCTCTCCCCATGTGAGGATACCAATGCAACAAGCCCGCCCCCAACTTGTCAACTGTTTGGTTGGAAATGCCCGCAAAACGATCTGGCGACACCGTGCCGCAGCGCCGCGATCCCGTCGCCACCCGTAACAAGCTACTCACCGCGGCGCGCCTGGAATTCGCCCGGCACGGCTTTGCGGGGGCCCGCGTCGACGAGATCGCCGAGCGTGCCGGCGTCAACAAGCAGCTCGTCTATCACTACTTCGGCGACAAGGACGCGCTCTACCTCGCCGTGCTCGAATGGGTCTATGAGGATATTCGCGAGCAGGAGCGCAGGCTCAATCTCGAAGGCCTGCCGCCGGAAAAGGCGATCCGCAGGCTGATCGAAGCCTCATTTGACCACCTGGCGGCAAACCCTGATTTCATCGTGCTCTTGAACGACGAGAACCGCGGCGGCGCCCGCCACGTCCGCGGCTCGAGGCGGCTGGAAGCGATGCATTCCCCGCTGGTGAGAAGCGTCTCCCACATCCTCCACGAAGGGGTGCGCGCGGGCGTGTTCCGCAAGGGGATCGATCCGGTCCAGCTGTACATCTCGATCGCGGGCCTCAGCTATTTCTTCTTCTCCAATACGCCGACGCTGTCGGCGATCTTCGGCAAGGACCTGTCGAGCCGAGCCCAGCGCCGCGCCCGCCGCAGGCACGTCGCCGATCTGGTGCTGCAGTCGCTCCGGCCATAATCAACCAACTGGTTGAAACTTCCCTGAAGGCCGGTTAGGCTCGTCGCAGCGGCAGGTGACCGCGGCAACAGGGAGCAACCGGTGACAGGAGGCGCGGCCCGCACCTCGCGCAGCTTTGCGATCATCCTGATCGTGCACCTCGCCGTGCTCGTGCTCTGGCAGGTCACGGTCGATACCTTCCACGTGCCGAAATTCATCCTGCCCTCGCCGCTTGCCACCGTGCAGACGCTGGGAACCGCAGGCTATGCCTGGGGCGCCAACACGCTGGTGACGGCGATCGAGATCCTCGGCGGCTTCGCACTCGGCGCTTTCGTCGGCGTCGCGCTTGCTGTGATCTTCAGCTGGGCGCCGCTGCTCAGCCTCGTGCTGCTGCCGCTGTTCGTGACACTGAACATGATCCCGAAGGTCGCGCTCGGCCCGCTCTTCATCGTCTGGTTCTCCTACGGCATCGTGCCGAACATCCTAATCGCCTTCAGCATCTGCTTCTTTCCGATCCTGCTCACCACCGCGCGCGGCCTGCGCGAGGTCGAGCCTGACCTGCTCGATCTCGTCAAATCGCTGCGCGGCTCGCGCTGGACGCTGTTCCGCAAGATCCAGCTGCCGGGATCGCTGCCTTACATCTTCTCCGGCATGAAGGTCGGCGCCATCCTTGCGGTCGCCGGCGCCATCGTCGGCGAGTTCATCGCCTCGGAGCGCGGGCTCGGCTACCTCATGATCCAGGTGCAGTCCTCGCTCGATACGCCGGCGATGGTGATGGCGGTCGTGATGCTGACGCTGCTCGGGGTCGCTCTCTACGGCCTGGTGCTCGCCCTCGAACGCATGTTCGTGGTCGGCGACGCCAGGCAGAACTAAGACCAAGGACCAAATCCATGCTGCTCTCCCGTCAGACGCTGCCGAAGACCATTCCGGATGTCGCTGCGCTCGACGAGCTCCTGTGCCGGCCGACGCAGGCGCTGATCGACGACCTCGCCAAGGTTGAGGGCGACATCATGATCCTCGGAGTCGCCGGCAAAATGGGGCCAACGCTGGCGGGGCTCGCGAAAGCCGCCGTGCCGGATCGCCGCGTCATTGGCGTCGCGCGCTTCAGCGATGCCAGCGTCAAGGACTGGCTGCATGCGCGCGGCGTCGAGACCATCAATTGCGATCTGATGGACGAGAGCGCAATTCAAGCGCTGCCGAAGGCGCCCAACATCATCTTCATGGCCGGCCGCAAATTCGGCGCCGAGGGCGATCTGTCACTGACCTGGGCGATGAACGCGCATGTGCCGGCCCTGGTCGCGCAGGCCTTCCCCTCATCCCGCATCGTGGCGTTCTCGACCGGCTGCATCTATCCCTTCGTGCCCGTCGACGGCAAAGGCTCGACCGAGGACATGGTGCCGAACCCGCCCGGCGAGTACGCCCAGTCCTGCGTCGGCCGTGAGCGCATGTTCGAGTATTTTTCGCGCAAGTTTTCGACACCGGGCCGCCTGTTCCGGCTCAATTACGCGATCGACATGCGCTACGGTGTGCTGCACGATATCGCCACGAAGGTGCTCACGGGCACGCCGATCGACGTCAGCCTGGGCCATGTCAACTTCATCTGGCAGGGCGATGCGTCCTCCCAGGCGCTGCGCTGCCTTGCCCATTGCACGACGCCGACCTCGCCGATCAATGTCAGTGGCCACGAGATTTTGGCGGTGCGCGATCTCGCGCAAAAATTCGGCGCAAGGTTCGGCCGCGCGCCGGTGCTGACAGGCAAGGAAGAGCCGACGGCATGGCTGACCGACACGTCGAAGGCGGTCGAGCTGTTCGGCCTGCCCGTCGTCGACACCGAGCAGTTGATCGCCTGGACCGCGGATTGGGTCTCCCGCGCCATGCCGAGCCTCGGCAAGCCCACCAAATACGAGGTGCGCGATGGACGCTACTGACGGCCCGCCAATCATCAAGCTCGTTGTCCAGGATGCGATCGCCGGGCTGGCGCTGTCGACGGAAGCGCACTGGAACCAGACCGAAGAGGACTGGCGTGTTTTCCTGCGCGACGGTGTCGTGTTCGGCATCCGCGACGGCGCGCGACTGGTGGCGACCGCAGCACTGCTGCCCTATTCCGGCAACAACGCCTGGATCAGCATGGTGCTGGTGTCCGCAACGCATCGGCGCCGCGGCCTTGCAACACGCCTCGTCGATGCCTGCCTGGAAACAGCGCGCAAGAACGGTCTCACGAGCTGGCTCGATGCGACGCCCGACGGCGCCGCCGTCTACGGGCCGCTTGGGTTCACGCCGACCCTGCAATTGCGCCGGCTGAAGCTGGTGAAATCCGCGCAGGCGCCCGGTCCGGCTCCATCAGCCGCAACGCTCGAGGCGCTTTGTGCCCGCGACCGGCGCGTCACAGGTTTCGATCGGACCGCTCTACTGACCGCTTTTGCACAGCGCCCGGGGTCACGCATCGTCGCAGCAAACGGATGCATCGCGCTGGTCCGCAACGGCAGAACCGCGCGCCATATCGGCCCCTTGTTCGCAAATCATGCAGCCGAAGCGCTGGCTCTCATTCACGCGATCGCGGGGTCCGAGGACCGGCCGCTCCTGCTCGACGCAGTCGCCTCGCAGGGCGCGTTCCTGGAGGGATTGACCGCCTCGGGCTGGACCATCGAGCGGCCGTTCCAGCGCATGCGGTTCGGCCCCGCCACCATCGCTGCGGAAGAAACGCCATTCGCCGTCGCCGGCCCTGAATTCGGATAGGACATCATGCATCACAGCCAGATCAACAGCGACATCCGCAAGCTGATCGCCGAGGGCACCGTGCTGCCGGCGCATCCCCTCGCCCTCACCGCCGAGCGCCAGCTCGACAAGACGCATCAGCGCGCGCTGACGCGCTATTACATCGACGCCGGCTCAGGCGGCCTTGCCGTCGGTGTGCACACGACACAATTCGCGATCCGCGACGTCGGCCTCTACCGTCCCGTGCTCGAGCTCGCCGCCGAGACCGCCGCGAGCTGGACCAAGCGTCCATTGGCGATGGTCGCAGGCCTTGCCGGCCCAACCAGCCAGGCCACCGCTGAGGCCCGCACTGCACGCGACATCGGCTATCACGCCGGCCTGCTCAGCCTCGCAGCGATGAGGGACGCCTCCGAGGACGAGATCATCGCGCATTGCACCGCGATCGCCGCCGAGATTCCGCTGGTCGGCTTCTACCTCCAGCCGGCCGTCGGCGGCGTCATCCTGTCGAGCCGGTTCTGGCAGCGCTTCGCTTCGATCGACAATGTCGTCGCGATCAAGATCGCGCCGTTCAATCGTTATCGCACGCTCGACGTGCTCCGCGGTGTCGCCGCGGCCGGCGCGCTCGACCGCGTCGCACTCTACACCGGCAATGACGACCACATCCTGCTCGACTTGATGCTGCCGTTCGACCTGCGCGACAACGGCGTCACCACACGCACCTATTTCAAAGGCGGCCTGCTCGGCCATTGGTCGGTGTGGACGGCGAGCGCCATCAAACAGTTCGAGCGCTGCAAGGCCGCGCGGCACAAGGACAGCGTTCCGGCTGACCTGCTCGCACTCGATGCCCGCGTCACCGACTGCAACAGCGCGTTCTTCGACGTCGCCAATAATTTTCACGGCTGCATCGCCGGTTGCCACGAGGTGCTGCGGCGGCAGGGCCTGATGGAAGGTTTGTGGTGCCTCGATCCGAACGAGGGTCTCAGCCCCGGCCAGAAGCAGGAGATCGATCGCGTCACTCGCGAGCACGCCGATCTCAGCGACGATGCCTTCGTCGCCGCCAATTTGAACAAATGGCTGGCATGACCGAAGAGCCTTTCATCAGCCTGCAAGGCGTCCGGAAAGTCTACCGCAGCGGCGGTGCCGAATTCCTGGCGGTCTCCGACGTCACCATGGACGTGCAGGAAGGTGAGCTGGTCTCGCTGGTCGGCCCGTCCGGCTGCGGCAAGACCACGGTGATGAAGATATTGGCCGGCCTGCACGGCGCCGACGGCGGCACCGTGAGAATAGGCAATGCCAAGAGCCCGTTCGATCCGACCCGCGACATCGGCATGGTATTCCAGCAGGCGCTGCTCCTGAAGTGGCGCACCATCCTGGACAACGTGCTCTTGCCGGCCGAGATCGTCGGCCTGCCGATGAGGGCCGCACGCGAACGGGCGCGCGATCTGCTCAATCTGGTCGGGCTGGCCGGTTACGAGCAGAAATATCCGCAGCAGCTCTCCGGCGGCATGCAGCAGCGCACCGCGATCGCGCGCGCCTTCATCCACGATCCGAAGCTGATCCTGATGGACGAGCCGTTCGGCGCGCTCGATGCGCTGACGCGCGAGCAGATGAATCTGGAGATGCTGCGGATCTGGCGCGAGAGCGGCAAGACCATCATCTTCGTCACGCATTCGATCCAGGAGGCCGTCTTCCTGTCCTCGCATTGCGCCGTGCTGACCGCGGGACCTGCGAAGATGGCCGATTATTTTGCGATCGACCTGCCCTTCCCGCGCGACCTTCCGCTGAAGACCACGGATGCGTTCGGTGCATATGCGCGAAGGATCTATGCGAAGCTAGGACTAGGCGCGGCGTAGACCGCTTGCTCAGGTCCGGTAGGGTGGGCAAAGCGAAGCGTGCCCACCAGGGCCAGTCGAGCAAGTCGTGGTGGGCACGGCGCAAGTGCGCCTTTGCCGACCCTACGGGAGCGCGGCGCAATCGCGGCACCGCGCCCCTCAAGCTCAGCTCTTGTTGCGCGTCTTGCTGAGCAGATAGTTGTCGTAGAAGTTTTCCGCGATCTGCGTGTAGAACAGCAGCTCCTTCATATAGGCGTCGTGGCTGTCCTTGGTCCGCTTGAACAGGTCGCTCTTGGCGGCGAGCTCGTTCAGATGGTCCTGGGTCGCGTTGTAGCAGGCCTCCAGCACCGGCTGCGGGAACGCCTTCAGCTCCGCGCCATTGGTGATCAGGCGCTTGAGCGCCGCCGGATTGACGCTGTCGTATTTCTCGAGCATCCAGGCGCCGGCCGCCGATGCGGCCTGGTTGACGATCGCCTGGTACTGCTTGGGCAGCGAGGCCCATTTCTCGTCATTGACGATCATGTGCAGCATGGCGCCGCCTTCCCACCAGCCCGGGAAATAATAGTATTTGGCGACCTTCTGAAAACCGAGCTTCTCGTCGTCATAGGGACCGACGAATTCGGCGGCATCGATCGTGCCCTTCTCGAGGGCGGGATACACATCGCCACCGGCGATCTGCTGCGGCACGACGCCGAGCCGCGCCAGCACATGGCCGCCCATGCCGGCGATGCGGAATTTGAGGCCTTTGAGGTCGTCGACTGTCTTGATCTCCTTGCGGAACCAGCCGCCCATCTGGGTGCCGGAATTGCCGCAGAGGATGGCGTGCGCCTTGAAAGGCTTGAGCGCTTCGTTGGTGAGGCCGGCGCCGCCGCCGAAGTGCCACCATGACTCCTGATGGCGATGGTTCATGCCGAAGGGTGCGCCGGTGGCATAGGCCAGCGCGGGCTCCTTGCCGATGTAAAAATAGAGCGGCGTCTGCGCCATCTCGACCGAGGCAGTGCTGACGGCATCGAGCGCCTGCAGGCCGGGCACGAGTTCGCCGGCGGCGAAGGTCTGGATCTGGAATTTGTTGTCGGTGGCTTCCGCGACGTATTTCGCAAACGTCTGCGCCGTGCCGTAGATGGTGTCGAGCGATTTGGGGAAACTCGAGGTCAGGCGCCATTTGATCTCGGGCGCGCCTTGCGCGATCGCAGGGGCCGCAACCAGTGTCGTCGCGCCGGCGACCGCGCCGCCCTTGAGAAATGTACGGCGTTTCATGATGGGGTCTCTCCCTTGAAGTCAGTTTTCAAACATATTGGCTTGGGCTGCGGTCTTCGCGGACCGTTTGCCCGTTCCGATGGCGGAGTTCAAGCTGTGACAGAAAAGGTCTGTAGCCCGGATGGAGCGCAGCGCAATCCGGGAAGGTGCCACTGACGCGCACGACCCGGATTACGCTTTCGCTCCATCCGGGCTACGAAGCTGTCGCTAGAGCAGCTTCGCGCTGACGAACAGCGCACGCACGGCGTTGGTTGCCTGCACTGCGAGCATGGCGTTACCGGCAGCGCCCTCCAGCGCCGCGACCGCATCTTCATGCAGCGAGCGGAATTCCATCCATTCCACCGACTTGAAATTGGTCAGGAACTGATAGGCTTGGCCGACGGTCGCAATCGCCAGCGTGTCACCGTTCAGCTTGATCTTGAACGTCGTGCGCAGCGGGGTCTCGGAACTTGATGGATCACTCATGGGCTGCTTCTGGACGAGGACGATTTAACGAAGGGGAAACGGCAGCCCCGCCGCGGCAGGCAAAGATCAGGAATCGGTGCTCGCGCGCTGCGAGGCGGTCGCAGACCCGCGCAGATTCGGCACCACGACCAGACGGTTGAACTCGCCATTGTCGTAGGCCTTGATGAAACGGTCGTAGTCCTTGATCGAGACGCAACCGTTGGAATCGCCGCGCGGTCCGAGCATGTAATTGTGGGTGAGCAGGCCGACGCGGCCGAGCGCGCTGGTGCCTTCGACCGGAGTCATGCGCAGCGCCCGAACGCCGTGGAACAGCTTTTCGCGCGGCTTCAGCTCGTAGGTAGCCGGCGGCGTCGCACCGACCATCCGCCGATCGACATGGTCGGGATTGTCCATCATCGGGCCGAAGCCGGAATGGGCCTCGAGCGCCACGCCACCCGGCAAGTAAACCGCC
This sequence comes from Bradyrhizobium sp. Rc2d, assembly GCF_900099855.1. Lineage (NCBI taxonomy): Bacteria > Pseudomonadati > Pseudomonadota > Alphaproteobacteria > Hyphomicrobiales > Nitrobacteraceae > Bradyrhizobium > Bradyrhizobium sp. Rc2d. The sequence continues at coordinate 197,604 of NZ_FNCU01000013.1, forward strand.
TTGGCCGAGATGTCATAGACCGCCGTCCGCGAATCGTAGCCGAGGGCCGAAAGATCGGGCGCCTTGTTGAACAACCCGCTGTCGGGCGTCAGCGAGGCCAGCTTGATCTTGTCGGTGAATTTTTCGAAGAAATTGCGGTTATCGACCCGGGGACTGGTGTCGGCATACGCCTGGCTGGATGCGATCTGGGAGGCGAGATCGGCCTGGACTGGGCGCGAGCGCGGCATCGGGACGGCGTCGGCGCGCTGCGAGGGCCTCGCCTCCTCGGCCGGAGGCTGGTCGTCCTCGGTCAGGGTCGAGCGCCAGTCATCGCCCTGGAGCTTCTCGGCGAGCATGGCCTTGGCATCGCGAAGCTTGAGCTGGACCGCGTTCAGGGCGGAGCGCTCCAGCGTCCGCAGGCCGAGTTCGCGGGCGGGCGGATTGCCGGAGGCCGAAGCGAAACGGTCCTCGAATGAAAGGGCATTGGCCGGCGGCAACGCGGCGGACACCAGCGGGGTCGAATCGCCCATATCCGCAACCCACGCGGCAGCGCCAAGCGCCAGCGCGATCGCTGCCAGAGACAGCAATATCTTTTCGGCTCGCCCGACACGGCGGCGCGACAACAGCCTCTCGGCATGTGCTGCGTCGGAAACCATCAGATCCCCAAATCGACCCCGGGGGCGCCCAACCCCCACCCGGAGACTCTATACCAGCTACCACATTGGGAGCCAAAAGTTAGGCATAATCGCGGCCGGCGAGGGGTCCGGTACGGCTTCTTGAGGTATCCAATGACCGATCCGTTCGATCTCAACCGCTTTGTCCGGGCCCAGGACCCGGTCTATCGCGACGTCCAGGGCGAGTTGGCCCGGGGCCGGAAGCAGACTCACTGGATGTGGTTCATCTTCCCGCAGGTCGCGGGCCTCGGCTTCAGCGCCATGTCGCAGCGCTACGCCATCGGCTCCCGTACGGAGGCCGAGGCCTACCTCGCCCATCCCGTCCTCGGGGTGCGCCTGATCGAATGCACCAGGCTCGTGCTCGCCGTTCAGGGGCGGACCATCAACGCAATCCTGGCGCGCCGGATGATGCGAAATTCCGCTCGTCGATGACACTGTTCGGTGCGGTGTCCCGTGAGCCCGTCTTCGATCAGGCGATCGCCCGATATTTCGCGGGCGAACGCGACGGCGCCACGCTGGAGATCCTCGCCAAGCTCGACCGGGCATCCGGCTGAGTTGCGCGGCCACCAGCGTAAACCCGGGATTAACATCGCCTGCCTATCTTTCGCGCACAATAATTCTCCCGCGCCAATTGCCGGACAGATCATGAAAATCGGTACGCTCCTGACCACCGCCATCGTCTCGCTCTCGACCGTCGGCGGCGGCCTCGCCGTCTACGTTGCCGTGACGAAATATCAGACGATGGAGCGGATCAGCGAGGCGCAAGGCCGCCTGGCGATCGTTCGCGCTGCCAGCGACATCCCGCGCTATCTCAATCCCGAGCGCGGCTTTTCCACCAACATCCTGTACGGCCCCGCCACGATCGATCCTGCGCTGCTCGCCGAGCAGGACAAGCTGCGCAGGCAGACCGACGGCGCCCGCGACAGGATGAACGCGTTGCGCAAGGAGCTGCCCGGCTCCTTCGACGACGGCAGCACGATCGGCAGCAACATCGACGGCATCAACGCGAAATTCACGGCGCTGCGCGAGGCCATCGACAAGGCGCTCGCGGGGCCTGCAGAGGCGCGCAAGGATGCCGCCAAGAAGATCGTCGCCGACAATGCCGTGCTCAACGGCGGCGTGACCGCGCTGCTCAACGAGCAGGTCCGCCGCATGGCTATTCTCAACGGCGACGCCTACCGGCAGGCCAGCTACGCCAACATCGCGATGACGCTGCGTGACGTCGGCGGCTTCAATTCCAGCCTGCACAAGAATCTCGTCGGCGGCAAGAAGCCGGCGACCGACGCCGAAAAGGCCGAGATCAGCCGCTCGCAGGGCCGCAACGATCAGATCGTGATGGCGCTGCAGGAATTACGTGGCAATCCAGCGACTCCGGCGAACGTCGCCGCTGCACTGGAGAAGTTCAACGCGGCCTATGTCGAGGAGTTCGGCCGCGAGCTCAAGCTGGTGAAGGACGGTGCGGTCAGCGGCAAGTACGAGCACGACGTGGACGCCTACTACGCCGCCACGCAGCGCGGCCTCGGCACCATCATCGGCGTTCGCGACGCCTTCTACGACAACGCCGAAGAGATCCTCGCCGGCGCGTCTTCGGCCGCGCGCACCAGCTTCACCATCGCGCTTGCAGGCCTTGCCGCCGTACTGATCGCTAGCATCGGCCTCGTCGTGACCGTCCGCCGCCGCGTCTGCGCGCCGATCGTCAGCTTGACGACGCGGATGTCGCGGCTCGCCGACGGCGAAGTTGCAGAAGGCATCCCCGGCGCCGAGCGCTCCGACGAGATCGGGGCGATGGCCGCCGCGGTCCAGGTGTTCAAGGACAACATGATCCGGGCCGACCGGCTTGCGGCCGAGAAGCAGGCCGAGAATGACGGCAAGATGCGCCGCGCCCAGGCGCTCGACGACCTCACCCGCGCCTTCGAGGCCAAGATCACCGAGCTCGTCGGCGGCCTCTCGAGCGCCTCCTCCACGATGGAGACCACCGCGCAGTCGATGACGTCGACGGCGGCCCAGACCAACAGCCAGGCCGCCATCGTCGCCGCCGCCTCCGAACAGACCTCGACCAATGTGCAGACGGTTGCCAGCGCCACCGAGGAGCTGACCTCCTCGATCGCGGAGATCGGCCGTCAGGTCGCGCAATCCACCGAGATTGCCGCCCGCGCCGTCGACAATGCTCGCCGCACCGGCGATACCGCGCGCGCGCTCGCCGAGGGCGCGCAGAAGATCGGCGACGTCGTCACGCTGATCCAGAGCATCGCCGAGCAGACCAACCTGCTCGCACTGAACGCGACCATCGAGGCCGCCCGTGCGGGCGATGCCGGCCGCGGCTTTGCGGTGGTTGCTTCCGAAGTGAAGTCACTGGCCGGCCAGACCGCCAAGGCCACGACGGAAATCTCCGAGCAGATCACGGCGATCCAGTCCGCGAGCGACGAGACCGTGGCCGCGATCCGCAACGTCGCCGACGTCATCGCCGAGATCGACCAGATCGGCGCCGCGATCGCGGCTGCGATCGAGGAACAGGGCTCAGCGACCAAGGAGATCGCCCGCAGCGTCCAGGAAGCCGCCCGCGGCACCCAGGAGGTCAACAGCAACATCTCCGGCGTGCAGCGCGCCGCCGACGACACGGGAGCTGCCGCCAGGGAGGTGCTGGGCGCCGCCGAGCAGCTCTCAACCCAGTCGCGCGATCTCGCCGGCCAGTTCGACCGCTTCCTCGGCGAGGTCAGGGCCGCGTAAGCGCGCGGATTCGTAGCCCGGATGGAGCGAAAGCGAAATCCGGGGCGGTGCCGTTGACGTGCGATTTCCCGGATTGCGCTTCGAGAGTGGGCAAGAATTGTGTTTCGCCCCTGATTATATGGCGTAGCCGAGGGTCGGGCGTATTTTTGCTTGGAAGCGCGGTGCCGTGGCTTGTAGGCGGGTGACGGCGTTAAGCAGCCAGAACGCCCAATGTGGATGGCAATTGGCCAGATAGGCCATGAAGCTGTCGATTCCGAGGATGCTCAATACGCGGGAGAAGTTGTAGCAGAGCGCCATCAGGCTCCATTCGCCGCGCACCTTGTCGAAGCCGCGGACGAGGAAGTGGCGGTAGCCCGCCCGGCATTTGAGGGTGCCGAAGGGGTGTTCGGCGAGTTCGGCCCGGCGGCGCATCTGCGTC